>JACSRG010000488.1 GCA_014879865.1 Anaerolinea sp. | reverse complement strand
GAGGTCTCGTGGGCTCGGAGATGTGTATAAGAGACAGAACGGGGACTACGCCGTCTCTTCCTGTGGAATCGTCGTGAAGCTCAACCCGTCGCCGGACTCGTTCACATCCGCGATGACGTGATCGCCTTCGCGGACGTTGCCCTCAAGGATGAAGTTCGCCAGCGGGTCTTGCAGTTCGCGCTGAATCGCCCGCTTGAGCGGACGCGCCCCGTAGACCGGGTCGAAGCCGCGCTCGGCGAGATACAGCTTGGCGTCGGCGGTGACTTCCAGCGACAGCCGCCGATCCCGCAGCAGCCGTTCGAGCCGCTTCAACTGGATCGACACGATACGCGCCAAATCCGCCTGAGTCAGGCTGGTGAAGATGATGATGTCGTCCAGCCGGTTGAGAAATTCCGGGCGGAAGTAAATGTCGAGTCCGTCGGTGAGTGCGTCACGCAGCGACTTACGGTCGGCGTCCGCGCCCATCCGCTTGATCAGGTCGCTGCCCACGTTGCTCGTCATGATGATGATCGTGTTGGTGAAATCGACCGTGCGCCCCTGCCCGTCGGTCAAGCGCCCGTCGTCGAAGACCTGCAAGAACACGTTGAACACATCCGGGTGCGCCTTTTCGACCTCATCCAGCAGCACGACGCTGTAGGGACGCCGCCGCACTGCTTCGGTCAACTGACCGCCTTCCTCGTAGCCGACATAGCCGGGAGGCGCGCCGATCAAACGGGCGACCGCGTGCCGTTCGCCGTACTCGCTCATGTCGATGCGAATCATGGCGTCTTCGTCGTCAAACAGGTACTCGGCGACCGAGCGCGCCAGTTCGGTCTTGCCGACGCCCGTCGGACCCAAGAAGAGGAATGTCCCGATGGGGCGATGTGGGTCTTGCAGACCGGCGCGTGATCGGCGCACGGCGGCAGAGACGGCGTGAACCGCATCTTCCTGCCCGACGACGCGCTCATGCAGGCGGTTCTCCATCTTGAGCAGCTTCTCTAATTCGCCTTCGAGCAGGCGCGACACGGGGATACCCGTCCAGCGCGAGACGACATCGGCGATGGTATCGGCGTCCACTTCCTCGTGGAGCATCGTCCCGCCGTCCTGCTGCATCTGCGCGGACTGCGCTTCGCGGGCGGCAAGCTGCTTTTCGAGTTCGGGGAGCGTGCCATAGCGCAGACGCGCCGCCCCTTCGAGATCGGCGCGGCGTTCTGCCTGCTCAAGCTGGATTTTCGCCTCGTCGATCTTGGCTTTCGCCTCGCGGATGCCGTCGATCACGCCCTTCTCCGACTGCCAGCGCGCGGTGAGCGCGTTCGCCTGTTCGCGCAGGTTGGCGATCTCGTTCTCAATCGCCGCCAGCCGTTCCTGTGACGCCTTGTCGCGCTCCTTCTTGAGCGCCTCGCGTTCGATCTCCAACTGCATGATGCCGCGTTCGACCGCATCCAGCGCCGACGGCTTGGAGTCGATCTCCATTTTCAGCCGCGCCGCCGCCTCGTCGATCAGGTCGATGGCTTTGTCGGGAAGCTGGCGATCCGGCAGGTAGCGCGCGGACAGCGTCGCGGCGGCGATCACCGCGCTGTCTTGAATCCGCACGCCGTGATGTACCTCATAGCGTTCCTTCAACCCGCGCAAAATGCTGATCGTATCCTCGACGCTCGGCTCATCCACCAGCACAGGCTGGAAGCGCCGCTCAAGCGCCGCATCCTTCTCGATGTGCTGGCGATACTCGTCCAGCGTCGTCGCGCCGATCATGCGCAGTTCGCCGCGCGCCAGCATCGGCTTGAGCATGTTGCCCGCGTCGATTGCGCCTTCCGCCGCGCCCGCGCCGACCAGCGTGTGCAGTTCGTCAAGGAACAGGATCACGCGCCCTTCGCTGTCGCTGACCTCTTTGAGCACCGCTTTGAGCCGTTCCTCGAATTCGCCGCGAAACTTCGCGCCCGCCACCAGCGCGCCCAAGTCCAGCCCGACGATCTGCTTATCGCGCAGACCTTCCGGCACGTCGCCGTTGACGATGCGCTGCGCCAAGCCTTCGACAATCGCCGTCTTGCCGACGCCCGCCTCGCCGATCAACACCGGGTTGTTCTTCGTGCGGCGGCTGATGACCTGAATCACGCGGCGGATTTCTTCCTCGCGCCCGATGACCGGGTCGAGCTTGCCGCGCCGCGCCAGCGCTGTGAGGTCGCGCCCGTACTTTTCGAGGCTCTGGAACGTGCCTTCCGGGTCTTGGCTGGTGATGCGCTGCCCGCCGCGAATGGTGGACAGCGCGTCGAAGATCGCGTCACGGGTGACGCCAGCGCG
>JACSRG010000726.1 GCA_014879865.1 Anaerolinea sp. | reverse complement strand
AAAGCGACGATGTGATCGCGGTGGTGGCGCTGTACCGAAACTTGTACGAAACAAGTCAGATCAAGTCCTAGCAGTTCGCGGTCAAGCAGCGCAACATAGCGCCGGATATACCCGCGTTCTTCCAGCCGCCGCACGCGGTGATGCACCGCTGGTTGGCTCAGGTTGAGCTGGCGGCCTAAATCTGCCTTGGTGATGCTGGCGTCATGTTGCAAATGGCGCAGCAGTTCGAGATCGGCTTCGGGGATGCTGAGCGCGCTGAACGTGCGGCGTGTGCCATTGCTCATCTCTTGCACAAAGCGCAGGTCAACGAAATTAACCGGGAGCGGCGACGGGTTGATCATGATTAACTGATCCGAGTCGTAGATCAACAGGATATGCGGCGCGTTCGGGTCAAGCGTGGGCAACTGCGTCAGTTCAACCAATGTTGGGGCAATCAACACTTCTTGCGTGGGTGAAGGTGGGAGTGTCAGCGTTTCCGTTGCCGTCTGGGTGGGACTCGGCGTCACCGTCGGCGCGACGGTAGTCGCGGCAGTGGTCGCGGCAGTAGTCGCAACAGTCGGCGCGACGGTAGTCGCGACAATAGTCGCGACAGTCGTCGGCGCTGCGGTGGTCGCCATCGTCGGCGGCACAGGCGACGCTTCGTCGGTGATCAGCGCGACCGGCACAGGGGTTTCGCTCGTCCGCGTGACCGTCGGCAGCAGTGTCGTGGCTGATGTTCGCCCCGCCACAATGAGGGCGGACGGCGTGAGCGCAGCGCCCCCTCCGCCGCGCACAAGCATGATCGCAGCGGCGATGATGACCAGCAGCAGCGCACCGCCGATCCACAGCGGCAGGCGATTCGGTCGCGCGGCTGGCTGCACGCGGGCAAGTGACTGCGATTTGGAGGACGATAGGCTGCCCGTCGCAGTCGGGTCGAGGCGTTTGTATTCCCCGGTGGCGACTTTTTCCGCCAGTGACGGGCGCGACGCGCGGGATGGGGTCTTGTCGATAGGATACAGCGCCTCGATCAGCGCGTCGGCAAGCTGCGCGCCTGTGCGATAGCGTTTGCTCGGTTCTTTTTCGAGTGCTTTGAGGACAACGCGCTCGGTCGCGGGCGAAATGCGGCTGTTGTAATGGCGGATGGGCGGCGGCGGTTCGCTCAGATGCTTGAGCGCCACGCTCATCGCCGATGGGTCGTCAAACGGGACTTTGCCCGTGAGCATTTGATACAGAACCACGCCGAGCGAATACAGGTCGCTTTGCGGCATGGCTTTCGCCGAGGAGATCGCCTGTTCCGGCGCGATGTAGTGCGCGCTGCCAAAGGTGTTGCCCATCGAGCCTTCGGGGACGCTCAACGCCAAGCCGAAATCCGTCAGCACGGCATGACCATCGCGCATGACCATGATGTTCGATGGCTTGATGTCCCGGTGGATCACGCCTTGGCTGTGCGCGTGATCGAGCGCCGCCGCGATGTCTTTGACGATCTGCGCGATCTGTTCGTTCGGTATGGACGTGCCGTTGGCAGCATGTTCTTTGAGGATTTGACCGAGGTCACGCCCTTCGATAAAGACCATCGCCATGTAATACAACGAGCCGACCTCGCCGAACTGGTACACGCCGACGATATTCGGGTGGCTCAAATGGGCAATCGCGCGCGCTTCGCGCTGGAAGCGCGCGCGGTATTCTTCCTCGCTCTCGTTGTTGGCAAGTAAGTTGGAGTCGATTACCTTGACAGCCGCATACCGCTGGAGTTTCTTGTCGAACCCGCGATAGACATGCGCCATGCCACCGCGTCCGAGAATGTCAACAATCCGGTAATCGCCTAGCTGTCTTCCAATGAGCGGGTCAGTGGTCATCGTCATTGAGGCTTTCCATTGTCAGCACGCTCATCATTATAGCGCGGCAATCCCCCGAAGGTCACAATAAGGATTTTTCAGAATTGTACCGGGTTTGCGCTATACTTTTCACAGTAATCAGGGAATATTTTTGTCAGGATTAATCAGTGACACCACCGCCTGATATACCAGAGAAGGAAATCCGCAAGCGCTGCGCGGGGATGCTCACCGCCGCGTCTGAGGAATCACGCCGCTTGGGTCATAATTATCTCGGCGTGGAGCACTTATTCATCGTAGCGACCAAGATCGAAAACGGCGCGACCTCGAATTTGCTGCGCCGCGCGGGGCTGAACCCCCGGCAGGTGCGCAACGAGATTCGCCGCGAGGTCGGGACAGGTGAGGGTGCGCTCGACGATCCGCTGCCGCTCACACCACGAGCCGAGATGGTGCTGTCGCTGGCCAACCTG
>JACSRG010000917.1 GCA_014879865.1 Anaerolinea sp. | reverse complement strand
AAGGTGACGCGGCGCAGCCGGATTGAAAAGTGGATTTTCCTGATCCCCGCGCTGCTGTTTCAACTGAGTTGGGGATGGTATCCGCTGATCGTGGCATTCTTGCTCAGCTTGACCGACGCGAAGCCGCGCGGCGCGATTTCGTTCACCGGCTTGGAGAGCTACGAGCGCGTCTGGAACGATCCGCTGACCGGGCGCGCCTTCCAAGTGACCGTCACCTACGCGGTGCTGTCGATCCTGCTGACGTTTATTCTGCCGATCATCGTGGCGATCTTGCTTATGGAGATGAAACCGCGCGTCATGCGCTGGATGATGCTCCTGTGGTTTTTGCCGCTGAGCGGCGTCGCCAGCACGATTATGTGGAAGTGGGTCTATAACCCCGATTTCGGCTTTTTCCAGTACATCGCCACGCAGGTGCTCGGACTGCCGCGCCAACCGCTGTTGGGCAGCGCCGATCAGGTCTTGTTCTGGTTGATCTTCCCCGGCATTTTGATGTTCGGTCCCGGTTTGATCTACATGGCAGGCTTGCAGAGCATCCCGCAGTCCTACTATGAGGCGGCAGAGATCGAAGGCGCGAGTTTGTGGCGCAAAATCTGGACGATTTCGCTGCCGCGTCTGCGCCCGATCATCGTGATGATGCTGACGTTCGCCATCATCGGGTCGCTGCAAGTCTTCGACTGGCCCCAATTGATGACCGCCGGCGGTCCCGGCGGCGCGAGCCGCACCGTTGTCATGTACATGTTCGACCTGATGGGCAATCTGCTGTATTCCGACGCGACGGCGATTGCGGTCTTCCTGTTCATCCTCATCATGACGATCACCGTGATTTACCGCGCCCTGTTCAAAGAAGACCCGGACGTTTAGGAGAGCCGATCATGTCCCTATTTCCAAAAGTTGGGCGCAAGCAGCCCGGATTACGGGTGACGTGGACGATTGTCGTGGCGATCCTCGTCTTCGGGCTGATCATGCACCTGATCCCGTTCTACTTCATGATCATCACGTCGCTGAAATCCGCGCCGGAGATCATGCGGATGCCGCCGACGCTCTTCCCGCAAGAACCGACGCTCAACGCGTGGCGCTTGGTGTTCGAGGTCACGACGCAGAACGATCTGCTGCGCCAGCCGCTTTACGTGTATTTCGTCAATTCGTGCATCATGGCGTTCGGGACGCTGCTGCTGTCGCTGCCGATCACCGCGTTCGCCGCGTATGCCAACAGTAAATTGCAGAACGGACGCGGCGCGCGTTACACCTTCCTGTTCTTCATCGGCACGCTGATGGTTCCCGGCGCGGTGACGCTCATCCCGACCTTTTTGCTCACGCGCAATTTCCCGTTCCCGCTGCCGCAAGTCCCGCTGATCCCCGGCACGGAGACGCAGTTCCCGTATATCCGCATCTGGAATACGGCGCTGGCGGTGATCATCCCCGGCGTGTTCAATGCCTTCAACTTCCTGTTGTTCAAGGGCTTCTTCGACACGATCCCGAATTCGATCATTCAGGCGGCGCGCGTGGACGGCGGCTCGGAGTTCAATATCTTCCGGCGGATCGTGCTGCCGATGAGTATCCCGGTGTTCGCGGTGGCGGCGTATTTGCAGTTCAGCGGCGTGTGGGACTCGTTCCTCTGGCCCCTGCTGGTGATTCAGGACAGCACCCGCTCGCCGATGTCGGTGGCGATCTACAACCTCGTCAACGTTTTCAGCTCGTCCGGGGCGACCAGTCCGCAGGCGTCGCTGGCGACCAACGAACGCATCCGAATGCTGCAAGAGGCGGGCTTGTCGTGG
The DNA here is from genome assembly GCA_014879865.1 of Anaerolinea sp. GTDB lineage: Bacteria > Chloroflexota > Anaerolineae > Aggregatilineales > Phototrophicaceae > Flexifilum. Next base: position 512 of record JACSRG010000917.1, on the reverse strand, counting down.
AACGGCTTGGTCGTGCTCGGCATTTTGCAGACGCTGCCAATCTTCCTGATGTTCCTCGTCTCGCGCAATTACCTGCTCAAGGGCGTGAAGATTCGCGGGTTGAAATAAACGATCATGGTCAAAGTCGAACTTCGCAACATCACACGCAAGTACACGCCGACTGCCGAAGCCTCGGACGAGGAGAAACGCCGTCCGGCGCTGGCAGATGTCAGCCTGACGATTGCCGACGGCGAGATCATCAGCATCGTCGGTCCGTCGGGCTGTGGCAAAAGTACGCTGCTCAAGATCATCGCCGGGTTGGAATTTGCCGATGAGGGACACATCCTGTACAACGACTACGACGTGACGCGGGTCGAACCGGGTCAGCGCGGCGTGGGCATGGTGTTTCAGGATTACGCGCTCTACCCGACGATGAAAGGGAAGGGCAATCTCGCCTATTACTTCGAGGTGCACCAGCGCACCGAAGCCGAAATGGAACAGCGCACGCGCGAAGTCGCGGCGATCATGGGCGT
>JACSRG010000679.1 GCA_014879865.1 Anaerolinea sp. | reverse complement strand
TCGTCGCGCGTCAAGCCGTTCAGTTCGCTGCCGTAATCTTCCAGCAGATGATAGCCGCCGGTCGCGCCATAATCCGCATAAATCGGGACGCCGATTTCGCCGAGCGTGTCAATGTCCCGGTAGATCGTGCGCTTCGATACACACAACTCATCCGCCAATTCGCCCGCCGTCGCCGTCCCGCGCGTTTGCAGCAGCAGCACGATGTTGATCAACCGATCCGCGCGCATGTTCACCCCCTTGCTCACACTTTTTAGCGTAGCGCAAAATGCTGACAGAGGGTGTCATCTATGCGCCGTACCATGTGTCATAGAGGCTCAGTTACAGAAAGCGAGAACAACCTCATGGATGTACGGATCGTCGAACTTCACCCCCTGCGTGTAGCAAGCATTCTGGGCTACGGCATCGAACCGGAAATGCTGGCATGGAACAAGCTGTTTGACTGGGCGTCGGCGCGTCACCTGTTCGATCAGCCGCACCGCCTGTTCGGGTTCAACAACCCCAGCCCGTCGGTCGGCACGCCGCAGTACGGCTATGAAGTCTGGATCACAGTGGATGAGACTGTGCAGCCCGACGGCACGGCGGAGATCAAGCAGTTCGGGGGCGGTAAGTACGCGGTGACGCGCGTGGTCGGCGTGGACAACATCGCCCCGACGTGGCAGGAATTCGTCAAGTGGCGCGAGGGCAGCGCTTACCAGCAGGCGGCACATCAATGGCTGGAAGAACACATCCGCGTCGGCGCAGGGGTCGCGCCGGAAGAGATGGTGCTTGATCTGTACATGCCGATCAAGTAGCGGCGCGAACGCCGGGTTACCGGGGCGGGCGATTATCTCTCTTCGCCCTCCCTGAACCCGGCGTTTATTTTTGCGCGGTCACTGCTATATACTAGTGTCACGTTCTTCCATTCTGTTTAGGAACATACGATGACACCCACCAAGTCGATTGATGAACAAGTTGACATTTTGATGTCCGGCGCGGAGTACGGCGACGCGCAGACCAAAGAAAATATGCGGCGCGAACTGCGCCAGCGCCTCGTCGAGGCAGAAAAAGAAGGGCGTCCGCTGCGAGTGTACTGCGGCTATGACCCGCGTACCTCTGACCTGCATCTCGGTCACACCATCACCATGCGCAAGCTGCGCCAGTTTCAGGAATTCGGGCACGACGTGACCTTCCTGATCGGCACGTTCACCAGCTTGATCGGCGATCCGTCCGACAAGGACAAGGTGCGCGATCAACTAACGCGCGATCAGGTCGAGGAAAACGCCCGCACTTACGCGGAACAAGCCTTCAAGATTCTTGATCCGAGCCTGACACGCATTCGCCGCAACGACGAATGGCTCTCGACGCTCGATTTCGCGGACATCATCCGCTTGGCAAGCAATTTCACCGTGCAGCAGTTCCTTGTGCGCGAGAATTTCTCGAAGCGGCTCGACGCGGGGCAGCCGATCTACCTGCACGAACTGTTCTACGGCTTGATGCAGGGCTACGATGCAGTCGCGCAGGAAGCCGACGTACAGGTGGGCGGTCAGGATCAACTGTTCAACATCCTCGTGGCGGGGCGCAAGCTGCAAGAGGCGCTCGGTCAGAAGCCGCAGATCGCCATCATTATGGGCGAAAGCCTGCCGGGGACGGACGGCGAGATCAAGATGAGCAAGAGCCTCGGCAATCACATTCCGCTGTTGAGCACACCTGAGGATATGTTCGGCAAGGTGATGAGCATCCCTGACAAAGCTATGCTGATCTTCCATAAGCTGGTGTTAGGCTGGTCGCCGGATCGCCTGAAGCAGCTTGAAACAGGCTTGGCGGATGGCTCGATCCACCCGAACAATGCCAAGATGAACCTTGCCCGCGAGATCGTGTCGATCTTCCACAGCCCGGCAGCATCGCAGGGAGCGCAAAAGTGGTGGGATGAAGCGCATCGCGGCATGGGCAGCGGTATCCCGGAGGATATTCCCGAATCCGTGCTGACCGAAGCCGAGAAGGTGATCGACATTTTGCGGCGTTTGGAGATGGTCGCCAGCGGCGCAGAAGCCAAGCGGCTGATGGGACAGAATGGCGTGCGGCTCAACGAGCAGCCCGTCACCGACATTGCCGCGATGGTCACGCCGGACATGCTGCCCACTGTGTTACAGGTCGGCAAGCGCAAGTTCGTGCGGTTGGTAAAAGGGTAGCTTTGATCGTAGGGGCATGATACATCATGCCCTATATGCACCAAGTTAAGCCCGTGCTTTGTAACCCCACCCCCGACCCCTCCCCGAATTCGGGGAGGGGCGCAAGCAGACTCGTGTTTGC
>JACSRG010000345.1 GCA_014879865.1 Anaerolinea sp. | reverse complement strand
AGATGTGTATAAGAGACAGGTCAGGTAGACCGCCGACGGGATGACGCGCTTCTGATCACGGATGACCGCTTCGACCATTTCGACCGTCCCAGCGGCGGGCGCATACCAGGCGCTGACGCCGATCAGGCCGACGATCTCGCCGCCGCCCTTGCGCGTGCGGGCGATGATCGCTTGCAGCTTGTCTTCGGCGATCAATTCGCGGACGGGGATACCGGCAACCGACGTGTGACGAGGCAGCGGAACCATTTCGTCGCCGTGTCCGCCGAGGACGATTCCGTGAATGTCACGGACGCTGACGCCCAATTCCATCGCCAAGAAGGTCTTGTAGCGTGCCGTATCCAGCGCGCCCGCCTGACCGATGACACGGTTCGCCGGGAAACCGGATTCGTTTAGCGCCACATGGCACATCGCATCAAGCGGGTTCGACACGATGATCAGGATTGCGTTCGGCGAATACTTCGCTACTTCACGCGTTACCTCGCCGACGATCTTCTGATTCGTCTTGACGAGTTCATCGCGGCTGGGGAACTGCCCCGTGACCGGGTCTTTCTTGCGCGGGACGCCCGCCGTGATGACGACCACATCGGAGTCAGCGGTGAGCGCATAGTCGCTGCCGCCCGTAATGCTCAGGTCATATTTCATAACCGGCGCGGCTTCAGAGAGGTCTAGCGCTTTGCCCTTTGCCACTCCGTCGAGAATGTCGATCAAAACGACATCGGCGAGTTCACGACTGGCGATCCAGTGCGCACAGGTTGCACCGACGTTTCCTGCGCCAACGACTGTTACTTTGCTACGAGCCATAGTGATTTACTCCAACACACGTATCCTAAAACTCGTGTGATCATACCACCACCGCTTGAAGGCGCAAAGGAGACAAGGATCACAAAGATTCATGATCCTTAGCAGCGATCAAGTGCGAGGTATCTGCGAATTTGATCAAGCGCCACGTGTGACCATCGGTCTCGATGGTAGTGACGCTCGTATTACTGATCGAGCGCTTTTCGACGGCTTCAGCGGGGAAGAGGCGCAGCAGAAGCACGCGGATCGTACCGCCGTGCGACACAATTACGCTGAGTGAGTGCTCCGGTTCACGCGCGACAATCTCCATGAGCGATTCGTAACTGCGCTTCTGCATGGACAGGCGCGACTCTCCCTGCGGCATGACATAGCCCATATAATCCACCCGCATTTTTTCCAGTTCGTCGGGGTAACGGGCAGAGATTTCATGGTAAGTCAAGCCTTGCAGCACGCCGAGATGCAGTTCGCGCCAGCGAGGATCGAGATGGGCGGTCAAGCCATGTCCGGCGGCAATCACATCGGCGGTCATCTTGGCGCGAGTGAGATCGCTGCAATAGACTGCCGTCACTTTTTCCTTGCGCAGCCGTGCCGCGACCGCCCGCGCCTGTGCGATTCCCTCGGCGTTAAGCGGCACATCGACGCTTCCCTGCCAGCGCTCCTCAAGATTCCAGTCCGTTTGTCCATGCCGAATGAGCAAAATGCGTTTCATCACGAGCCTTTCAGCCAATAGGGTTGACGTGACCCTGTTCAGTGGGCAAAATTGGGTGATGTTTTACACGCATTGGATGTCAGGAGCAACAATTTCGTGAACATTCGCACTAAACACACCAACAATCCCCTCACGTTTGGCTTGGCGATGACCGCAGGGCTGGGCATCATCCTGATGATCACGGCGCTGGCGCTGGGCGTCATTCAAGGTGCTGCCGCCGATGCGAGTGCGCTCGGTTTGCTGCTCGTCGCCGGGTTAATCGTGTTTATTGTCGGCGTCGCCGGGTGGGTCGCCGTTGTGCAGCCTCACCGCAACTTCGACGACATCAACGTGCCGAAGGACACCGGTCACCACCATGCGCACGCGGCGGAGGAAAGCCACGCGGACGATGAGCATGGTCACGCCGCTGTCGTCTCCACGCCTGCCCATCACTAATGCCACCTGCGATACCTCCGCGCCAGCCGCTCGCCGATGTGTTTACAGGCGCGGTGATTCAGATCGCCGGGCATCAGGCATTGATCAGCGCCGGGCTAACGCCACAGAATCCCATCGTGAGCGGTACGCTGATCATCCGCTACGGCGTGCGCTTTCTTGGAAAGCCGCACCTGTCGATAGTACCGGGGCTGGTTGCCATTGACTATGGCGAAATGCTGGTCGGCGAGGAGGCGTGGGAGTTTATCCACCACCGCAGCAATCTCTACCCACGCGCCGAAGTGTTCGGCTATCGCAATGACGGCAGAGACGAGATGCTGACCATCAAGCTGCTCGATCTCGTTCAGCCGGTCGAAGTACTGGTATATACGAGCGAGACTGCGACCACGCCAAGCGCCAAGCCCACCGCGCTGATCGCCGCCTCGACCGATTCGATACCGCCGCGTCTGCTCCAGTACCTCCCCCATTTCACGACGCTGGCGGACTGGCAAGACCGATTATAGAAAGTAAAGTTGATGAGTCTTGACGATGTGTTCAATGACAGTCTGCCGGAAGATCACCGCTCCGGTGTGGTCGTAGTTGCCGGACGCCCGAATGTCGGGAAATCTACGTTAATTAACCGCCTGATCGGGCAGAAGATCGCCATTGTCAGCCCCAAGCCGCAAACTACCCGCAGACGGCAGCTCGGCATATTCACGTCCGAGCGCGGGCAAATCCTGTTTATCGACACGCCCGGTTTGCACGCGCCGCAGCACCGCCTCGGCGAATACATGGTCAAGACGGCGGAAACCGCCTTCCGCGATTCCGACCTGATCCTGCTCCTGCTCGATGTCTCCGCCAAGCCGGAAGCCGGAGACCGTCATCTCGCCGAGACCGTTGCGCGGCTGCGCGGAGATACGCCGGTCGTGCTCGTCCTCAACAAAGCCGATCTTCCCGCGCCGGAGACGCTTGCCGAGAACGTCGAAGCACACAAGGCGCTCATCCCGCATGACCAAGCCTTCTTGATCAGCGCGCTGAACGGCACAGGCGTCGATGAGATGTTCGCTTACATCATGGAACAGATGCCGCATGGACCGCGCTACTATCCGGCGGATCAAACCAGCGACATGAACATGCGCTTCATCGCTGCCGAGGTCGTGCGCGAAAAGATCATGCTCAATACGGAGCAGGAAATCCCCTACTCGGTCGCCGTCGAAGTGGATGGCTTCACCGAGAAAGAGAATGTCAACGCCATCAGCGCGACAATCTATGTCGAACGTGACACGCAGAAGGGAATCATCATCGGCAAGGGCGGCGAGATGATTAAGCGCATCGGTTCACAGGCGCGTGCCGAACTCGAAGAGATGCTCGATGGCAAAGTCTTCCTCGAACTGCACGTCAAAGTGCTGCGCAACTGGCGCAGCGACGAGAACTTGATGAAGCGGCTCGGCTATCGCATCAAGGACGAAGACTAGTCTGCAAAATTGAACGTGCGGACTCGGCGTCCGACCGTATCTGCGCGATCAGTTCGTCGATGCCGCTGAACTTTTTCTCCGGGCGCAGCCGCTGCTCGAAAGAAAAGCTGAGCGTTTTTCCGTAGATGTCCCGATCAAAGTCGAGCAAATACGCCTCGACGCGCAGTTCTTGCCCCGCAAACGTCGGGCGCAATCCGACATTGGTCGCCGCCATGTAGCGCTCGCCGTCCAGCGTCGCCCAACCCGCGTAGACCCCATTCGCCGGGACGACCTGTTCCTCCCAGACGGCGATATTTGCCGTCGGAAAGCCAATCGTGCGCCCGCGATGGTCGCCATGCACGACTTCGCCGGACACGCCGTAGGGGCGTCCGAGAAGTGACTGCGCGATTTCGACATCACCCCGCAGCAGCGCTTCGCGGATCGCCGTGCTGCTGAAGGTATGGGTTCCGTCTTCCCCGACCAGCGCGATAGTTTCGAGCGCAAAGCCTTTGTCTGCACCCTGTGCGCGCAAGAAGCCGATATTGCCTTCACGCTTATAGCCCATCGCAAAATCTGCGCCGACCCACAGCGATTCAAGGCGCAGATGGTCGCGCATCATATCGACAAACACGCCCGCGCGGATCTGCCGGAAATCCTCGTTGAACGGCAGCGTGATCACGTGATCGACGCCGAGCTCACCCATCAATTCGGCGCGCTGGTCGGGTGTTGTCAGATAGTAACGCCCGCTCAAGCCGCGCAAGACCACATCGGGATGCGGGAAAAAAGTCAGGACGACGGCAAGGCGATCTGTCCGCCGCGCTTCCGCCACCAACCGGCGGATCAAATGCTGATGCCCGCGATGAACGCCGTCGAAAACGCCGATGGTCACGACCGAAGGGCGGTCTAGGTGAACAGCGGCGAGGTCATACCCGTGATTCATGCTGATTATCCCTTAGCGATGTGTCTTCGCCGATTTTACCCTGAAAACACTTTTTCGGGTCTCCATAACCCATTCTCCGCCCGGAGGATCGCGACCGGCTGACCGGATGCATCCACCGCGAACGCGAGCGTATCCCCGGCGTACTCGCTCACGAGTTGAATCGCCCGCCCGTAGCGGATTTCCGCCTGTAAACTGCTGTCCAATATGAGTGAGACCATACCGAGCAGATCGGCGGTAGGCGGGATGAGGTGTGACTGCGGGTCGGCGGCGAGGAAATCGGGCAGCGTAACTGCTTCCTCAACCGTGAACCGTCCACTGGCAAGCCGGATCAGTCCGGCGAGATGCGCGCCAACGCCCAGCGCTGCGCCGAGATCGAACGCGAGTGAGCGAATGTACGTCCCGGCGCTGCACGTCACGTCGAGGGTAAATTCGGACGGCTGCCACGCGCTGATCGTCAGCGCGTCGATACGGACGGGACGCGGCTGCCGTTCGACCGTTTCCCCCGCCCGCGCAAGGTCGTACAGCTTGACCCCGCCCTGCTTGATGGCGCTGTACATTGGCGGGACTTGCTCGATCTTGCCGAGAAACGGGATGAGTGCCGCTTCGACCTCTTCCCGCGTGATGTGGCTGGCATCGTGTTCCGCGATAACTGCACCCTCGGCGTCATACGTTTCGGTCACGACGCCTAAACGCACGCGGGCGCGGTAGCGCTTGGTCGAGTCCATGACGTACTCGCTCAAGCGCGTCGCCGCGCCCACGCATAAGATCAGCACGCCGGACGCCAGCGGATCGAGCGTTCCGGCGTGACCGATCTTCTTCAAACCGAGTTTGCGCCGTGCCTGCGCCACGACATCGTGGCTGGTCATGCCAATCGGCTTGTCGATGTTGAGAAAGCCAAACATCAAACGATAGTCAATGTGCCCTGCGCGACCACCTGACGGAGCAGCGGCAGCACGCGCAGCTTTGCCTGTTCCACATTTCCGGCGATGGTTGCGCCGGATGCCTGCTTATGTCCGCCCCCGCCGAGGCTCAACGCCAGCGTCGCCACGTCATAGCCGGGTTTGCAGCGGAACGACAGTTCGACTCGCCCATCTTCCAGTTCCTTGAAGACTGCTGACACCATCGCTTCATTCGCCGTCAGCAGGAATTCGACCAAGCCGCCGCTCGATGGATCGTCGGAATTAACCTTCACGCAGTCTTCGCGGCGAATCGTCGCCTGAATTACGCCCGCGTCCAGTTCGACGCTCGGCAGCACATACTTCCACAACTGGATCGTCTGGTATGGCTTGCTGCCCAACGTCCGCGCGGTCACTTCGGTCAGCGACGCGCCCGCTTCCATCAACCGCTGCGCGATTTCCAGCGTGCTGGAACGCACATTGCTCGTGCGGAAACCGTTCGTATCGGTGACCAAGCCGGTGAGCAGCGGAATCGCCGCCGCCAGCGTCACAGGTTGGCTCATTTCGCCCAACCAGCGGAACACGATCTCGGTGGTCGAGACAGCTTCCGGCATGACGACATGCACCTGTCCGAAGCGCGTATTCGTCGGGTGATGATCGACGTTGATGACCGTCTTGCTGTGGGCGCGCCCGAATTCGCCGACCTTACCGCTGCGCGGCTCATCGCTCGAATCGAGCGAGATCATCACATCCCACTCGCCTACGGTCAAATCGCCCACCACCGTATCCGAACCCGGTAGGAAACGCAGAAAGCCGGGGACACCGCCATCCACCGCCAGCAGCGGCGTTTTTCCCCGTTCCCGCAGCGCATTCCCCAATCCCAGAAGTGAGCCAATCGCATCGCCATCCGGGTTGAGGTGGGTCACCAAGAGCAGGGTTTGCGCGGCATCGACCGTTTCGGTCGCATTAGTCCAGTTGATCGTCGTCATTGTCCTTGTCGTCCATCTCGTCGTCCGGCATGGCTTCTTCCGGCGGAATCTCCAGCGAGTTAATCAGCCGGGTGATGCGTTCGCCGCGTTCCAAGCTGGCATCCCAGCGAAAAATCAAATCCGGCGCTTTGCGCAGGCGCACGCGCTTGGCGACCTCGCGACGCAGGAATCCTTTAGCGTGTTCCAGTGCGAACAGGACTTCTTCCTTGCGCTCTTCTTCGCCGAGCGCATTGACCTTGATGCGGGCGTACAGCAGTTCGGGGTCCAGTTCAACATCGGTCACCGTCAGACCGTTCAGGCGGGGATCAGAGACTTCCCGCAGCAGCAGTTCGCTGAGTATTTTGCGAATCCGCCCGGACATACGAGCCTGTTTGATGCTCATAGCCATCCTCCTTTAATTCTGCGGAGGCGGCTATGGAAACCACCGCCTCCGCCCGACTCTGCGTTAGCTTACACGCTCCGTGATAAAGAACTCAACGATGTCGCCGACTTGGAAGTCATTGAAGTTGTTGAGTCCAATGCCGCATTCGAACCCGGCGCGAACTTCGCGCACGTCTTCGGTCATGCGTTTCAGCGATCCGACGCTTACGTTCTCCACAAGCACTTGGCTGCCCCGCTTGACGCGTGCCCGCGCGTTGCGGCGAATTTCGCCTTCACGCACCATGCTCCCGGCAATCGTACCGACTTTCGGGATGCGGAACACCTGCCGGACTTCTGCCGTGCCGATGACCTTATCCGCGTACACCGGTTCGAGCATCCCCTTGAGCGCCAGTTCGATGTCTTCAAGCATCTTGTAAATCACATCGTACTGCCGGATTTCGACATGCTGCGCTTCGGCTGACCGCCGCGCCGCGTTATCGACATCCACATTGAAACCCAAGACAATCGCGCCGGATGCGCTGGCAAGCATGATGTCGCTTTCGGAGATGTTGCCGACATCTGCCGAGAGGATGCGCAGCTTGATGCCATCGGTGTTCCGTTCGGACATCTGCTCGAACGAATTGACGACCGGTTGGAGCGAGCCTTGGAAGTCTACACGCACGATGACGTTCAGTTCCTTGACCTCACCCGTGCGGTACTGCGAGAAGATGTCTTCCAACGTCAGCGCGCGCGCCGCCGTAACCTTGCCCGCACTCGCCTGCTCCTTGCGTTCCTCGACCATCTGCCGCGCGATCTTCTCGGATTTGACGATCTCCCAGCTATCGCCCGCCTGCGGCAAGTCATGCAGACCCAGAACGGCGACCGGGGTAGACGGCGGTGCGGTGCGAACGGGCTTGCCGTTTTCGTCGTACATCGCCTTGAGGCGTCCATACGTCGTACCGACCAGCACTTCCGTCCCGGTTTCGAGCGTGCCGTTCAGGACGACCAGCGTCGCCATGACGCCCTTGCTCCGGTCAACTTCGGCTTCGAGGACGACGCCGGTCGGGCTGGCTTTCGGGTTCGCCACGATGTCATTGTCGTCGGCGACGAGGATGATCGCTTCGAGCAGGTCTTCAATGCCCTGCCCCTGCACCGCCGCGACGGGTACGACGAACGTATCGCCATCCCAGTCGAACGGAGTCAAACCGAGTTCGGCAATTTCCTGCTTGACGCGCTCGACGTTGGCATTGCGCTTATCGACCTTCGTGATCGCCACGATGATCGGCACGTTTGCCGCGCGCGCATGGGTCAGCGCTTCGCGGGTGGTCGGCATGACGCCGTCATCCGCTGCAACCACCAGAATGGCGATATCCGTTGCCTGCGCGCCGCGTGCGCGCATCGCCGTAAAAGCTTCGTGACCGGGTGTATCGATGAAGGTGATCATCCGGTTATTGTGCGTTACCCGGTACGCGCCGATCCGCTGCGTGATGCCGCCCGCTTCGCCTTCCGCGACTTTCGTGCGGCGAATCGTATCTAACAGCGTAGTCTTGCCGTGATCGACGTGTCCGAGAATGGTGACAATGGGGGGGCGGGCTTTGAGGCTGTCCGGCTTTTCTTCGGCGTAGACGCGCCGCCACGTCTGCGAGGTCGCCGCGCGCTTCTCGCGTTCGGCTTTGGCGGCTGCCGCGCTGGCGGATTGTGCTTCAAAGCCCATTTCTTCGATCACAATCGCGGCGGTATCGTAATCGACCTGCTGGTTGATGGACGCCATGATGCCGTTGGCGATCAGGCGTTTCATGACTTCAATCGGGCTGGCGCTGATCAGTTCTGCCAGTTCCCGCACACTAAGGTAATCCGGGACTAATACGACTTGCTTTTCCTGTGCCATCGTTTCCTCCACGCGCACGGCGATGGGTCAGGAAAGGCAGAGTCTCACTCACATCCTAGCTACCCATCGCGCTTTCGTTTACATAAGAATTGCGTCTTATGCCGGGTCATGACTTGAACCCGGCATTCCGCAGCCGTTCACGATCCGCCTCGGTCAAAGGCGCACGCAGCGCCTTCGTTAACACGTCCGTATTCACAGCACGTTCCCAACAGCTTTCGCGTTCACATAAATATGCCCCGCGCCCATTCATCTTTCCCGTAGGATCAACAAACACACCTTCGACGGTTTTGACGACTCGCGTGAGTTGGCGCTTACCGGCTTTTTCCCGGCAAACAACACACGTTCGTATCGGCACATGTTTACGAGGCTGTCCGTTCATGATCCTTTGCTGGCAGCTAGACCCGCTCTACTCTTCCCATTCGTCCCAATCGCCGCGCCCACGCTTGCGCTGACGCTTGACCACCATGCCACCCGACTTCTCGTCGTAGACCAGCGTGCGGCTCTTCTTCTTCTTGCCCTTCTTGCCGCTGCGATCTTGCGGGAGGTCGTCGTCATCCTCTTCGTATGCCGCGCCAAAGGGTTCATCCTTACCCGGAACCTTGACCCCACGCCGGGCATCGAAATCGTCCGGCATCGCTTCGACCGCAGCAGGCTGCGCGGGCGTGGCTGCCGGGGTTTCGGGAGCGACCGGTTCGGTGACTTCGGGGAACACGATTACGTCCAGCGCGTCTTGCACACGGCGCAGCGAGTCGGACGGCGTATCGTGCAGAATCCGGCGCAGATGATTCTCGTCCAGCAGGTAGCGGAGCATGATTTCGCCGACCGTGCCGAGCGGCTGAAGCGCCTCGATGATGTTGTCCGGGAGTTGGAGCGATGTCACAGGCATCTGGAATGCCGCTTGCGGCAGCGTCGCCCGAACTGCGGCGATTTCTTGCAAACGCTGTTGGCGTGCCGCTTCGCGCGCGGCAATCTGCTTGCGCTGCACCAGATCGGCAAACTTGCCCAGCAGGGTGAATTCTTCCGGCATGACCGCCCGTCCGAGCGTGCGCTTTTCCATGATCCGCGTGACATCGCCGATCAGATCAGCTTGCTGCGTCCGCACGTCCTTGAGCGGCGGCTTGCCGAGGTTATCGAGCGCCTCTTGAACAGCCTCGGTCACGCTCTTGATGTCGATACGCCAACCGGTCAGCTTGGCGGCGAGGCGCGCGTTTTGACCTTCGCGCCCGATTGCCAGCGAAAGCTGATCATCCGGCACGATCACGACGGCAGTACGTCCGGCGTCAGGATCGTCGTCTAGATAAACGCCGCTCACGCGAGCAGGACTCAGCGCTTTGGCGATGAATACCTCGTGATTCGGACTCCACTCGATGACGTCGATCTTCTCTTCGTGAAGTTCCTTGACGATGTTCTGGATGCGGTTGCCGCGCATCCCCACGCACGCGCCGACGGGGTCAATGCCCTCTTGCAGCGCGGCGACGGCGACTTTGGAACGATAACCGGCTTCGCGGGCGATGTTCTTGATCTCGACCTGCCCGTTATAGATTTCCGGCACTTCGTATTCAAGCAAGCGGCGCAGCATATTGCGATGGCTGCGGCTGACGACAATCTGCGGACCACGACTGGTCTTTTTGACCTCGACGATATAGACGCGCAGTTTGTCATGCGGCTTGTACTTCTCGCCGGGAATCTGCTGGTTGCGCATCATGACAGCTTCCGTGCGCCCCAACCCCAACGTGACCATGTTCGCGTTGACGCTCTGCACCGTGCCGTTAACCAGATCGCCTTCGCGTTCGCTGAATTCTGCCATCAGCGAATTACGTTCAGCTTCGCGGATTTTCTGCAAAATGACTTGTTTGGCGGTCTGCGCGGCGATGCGTCCAAAGTTCTTCGTCGTGTTATCGACGCGCACCATGACCATATCGCCCATTTGTGCTTCGGGATTATAGTAGCGCGCATTTTCGAGATCGACTTCGGTTCGGTTGTCCTGAACCCCGTCAACGACTTCTTTTTCGACCATGATGCTGATACGCGGGCGCGGGCTGTCGAGATCGACCTCTGCCTCGACATGCTGCGACTGCCCTATCCCCGCATCGCGTCGATAGGCGGAAATCAGCGCGGTGCGGAGCGCCTCGAGAACTGTTTCGCGAGGTAGTGCGCGCAGTTCCGCAATTTCGTTAAAGGCGACCTCAAATTCGCTTTTCATACTAACTGTATCTCAACTCCCGTAAGGACTTGGGGGAATAACGAAGCGGCTGCTCAAGCCGCGTATACAACAAAAGTGGGGGTTACCCACTTTTTGCCGCCTTTCATTTTATCATAACCGCGAATGACTGACAAGCGGTGTTTTAACCCATCGTGCAATGAAAAGGGCAGAGGCACATGGCTGTGCGCCTCTGCCCTACGCGGACTCAGCCGACCGCTTGCGCTGTCGTCTCCGGCGTGACCTCAGGCACAACCTCGTCCGTCACTTCGGGCGACTGCTCCCCGACTTCTTCGACGGGCGCTTGCGCTGCCGATGCCTCATCAATGAACGGCGCGAAGCGCAGCACACGCCCCGCCGCCGCATCGGCGACATAGACGTTCCCGGCAGCATCCACCGCGATCCCGCCAATCGTGTCGAACTGACTGGTATCGACCAGTTGATCGCTCGGCTGACCGAACGACCCCAAGCAGTTGCCATCCAGATCGTAGACCAGCACGCGCCCTGCGTCGGGATCGGTCACATACAGGATGCGCCGCGTCTCATCAACCGCCAGATATGGACGGTTGCCCAAATCCTCATACCAACCGCGCACATCAAAGGTCGTGATCGCCGTACCATCGGTGGCAAACACCGAAATCCGGCGATTCCACGTATCGGCGACGTACAACCGTCCATCCGACGTCAGCGCTAGACCGGCAGGTTCATCCACTTGACCGAGACCGCTGCCCGCCATGCCAATATCGCGCACAAACTGCCCATTCTGGTCATACACGCGGATGCGCTTGTTGCCCGTATCGGCGACGTAGACCAGCCCTTGATTATCAACCTGCACGTCACGCGGACCCCAGAAGCCATCGGTCGGGTTCGTCTCGGCAAACGCGCCGAACGTCCCCTGCTGCCCCCATCCGAGCAAGAACTGCCCATCCGGCGTGAAGCGGCTGATCCGATAGTTCCATGTGTCGGCGACATACAGTGTACCATCCGGCGCTACGGCGACGCCGTTCGGTCGATTGAAGGGCTGACCGCCGCCCGACACGCCATCGATCTGATACAGCGGATTACCGCTCGTATCGAAGACCGAGACGCGGTTGTTGAATTCCTCGGCGACGTACACCAGATCGCCACCCACCGCCACGTCCAGCGGGTGATTCATCGGGAAGCCACCCTGCGCCTGTCCGAACACGATTTCGCCGAAGCGCGGCTGCCAGTTCGCCGTGCATTGGTTCTGCGTGAAGTTGTCGAGCGGGTTGAGGACAGTGCCTTCGCCCGTGCCCAGATCCCAGATTTGCGCGGCGACATCCTTGCGGATATACAGGAACAGCCGTTCCGACACGGGCCAGAACTGCAAGTCGAAGTTCGTGCCGGTCGCGGCGCTGTAGCGGGCGTAATCGCGCGCCCACCAGATGTCGAACAGACCGCGCCGGAGTTCCGACGCCTGCGGATAACTGCCGCTGAAGTCAAACACGTTGTTGACCCGATCCGCGTTCAGGTAGAAGTAATCCTGCATGGGCCACCACATGCGGATGTAGTCGTAGCGGTAGTAGCGGTCTTCGAGGATCGGCTCGACGCGTGAGCGTATGTCTTCGCTCACGTAGACCGCGACCGCGTCCCCGATTGCCCCCGGCGACGGGCTGTCGGCAAAGAAGCGGGCGTTTTTCAGATCACGGAAGTACCATGTCACGGGCCACGCGTTGCCGCCCCATGCGAATTGGATGTTCATGCCATCGGTGGTGCGGCGGCTGACCTCTTCGATCTGCTCCATCATCAGCTTGATGCCCGGCGCGGCATGGGCATAGACGATGAACTCGTTGGCGAGGTCATAGTTGATGAACGCCGCCGTCCATGCCGTACGGAACGTCAGCAGTGACAGCCCGACGAACACCGCCACGCCGACCATCCGGCGGAAGTGTCGCCACCCTGTCGTCCGCATGACCTGAACGATCAAGAAGGCGACGACCAGAACGACAAACACCACCGCCAGCCATTGGTAGAACTCGGCAAGCTGCTGCTGCTGCAAGCCCGCAAATGGCGATTCGCCGACAAGGAACGGCGAAAGCGCTTGGAAACCCGCCACGAATAACAGCGGCAGGAGCAGCAGATACAACCAGCCCCGCTTGGCGAACGTCGCCCAATCGACATTGCTGAACACGCGCCCGAAATACCATGCCGTGACCAAGATCAGCGGCAGGGTGATGTGCGTCGCGATCCATGGCATCTTTTCGCCCGCCATCGTGTAGGCGAGGAAGTTGAACAAGCCCCACCACGCGGCGAACAAGATGAAAGAGATGCGATTGACGGCAAGCGGATTGTTGACAAGCGGCTGACGCACCAGCGCTTGTGCCGGGGCGTCGGTTGAGCTGGCGTAGGCGATGGTTTCCCCA
>JACSRG010000915.1 GCA_014879865.1 Anaerolinea sp. | reverse complement strand
AAAGAGTTCATTCAGATCGTTCGCGATCCGCGCACGCTGCTGATCATGTTCGTCATGCCCGTGATCATGTTGTTCCTGCTGGGCTATGCCGCGACGAACGATGTGCGGAATATCTCCATCGTCGTCATCGATCAAGATCGTTCCACTGCCGCGCGCGAATTGATCAGCGCGTATCGCGCCGCCGATTATTTTCACATCGACTATGAAGTTGATTCGGTCGCCGAGATGAAGGCGCTGATCGATCGGGGACAGGCGCGCGCCGGGTTGATCATTCCACCCGATTACGGTCGGCGGCTCGCCGGACATGAAGCGGCGCAGGTCGCCTTTGTGCTCGATGGGTCTGATCCTACCGTGGCAGCGACGGCGCTCTCGGCAGCCACACTGATCGGGCAGATGAAAGCCACGGCGGTGCTGCGCGCCACCCTGGAAGCGCGCGGGCAGGCGGGCGCGCTCAACCCGCCGGTCGAAATCCGCACGCAGGTGTGGTACAACCCCGATCTGGTCGGCACGTACTTCATGATCCCCGGACTCATCGGCATGATCCTGCAATACCTGGCGGTGCTGCTCACCTCGACGGCCATCGTGCGCGAACGCGAGCGCGGCACCATCGAGCAGCTGATCATCACGCCCATCCGCTCGTGGGAACTCATCGTCGGTAAACTCGCGCCATATGCGTTGATCGCGTTCTTCGAACTGCTGGAGATTTTGATCATCGGCACGTTGTGGTTCAACGTACCCATCAACGGCGACCTTGGTTTGCTGCTGGCGCTGTCGGGCCTGTTCCTCGTGACGACACTGGGCATCGGGCTGCTCATCTCGACCATTGCGCGGACGCAGTTCGAGGCGATGCTGATCGCGATTGTCATTCAACTCCCTTCGATCTTCCTCTCCGGGTTCTTTTTTCCCCTCGCGGCGATGCCGCCCTTCCTGCAAGCGGTCAGTTATCTGGTGCCGTTGCGCTATTTCCTCATCATCGCGCGCGCCGTGATCATCAAAGGCGTAGGCCTCGACGCGGTGCTGCCGGAAGTGATCGCGTTGGTTATCTTCGGCGTGGTGGTGATGGGGATCGCCTCGCTGCGGTTCAGGAAGCGGTTGGATTAGCAAGATACAGGATGCAGGATGCGAGGTTGCCGACGGGAGACCGCTCGGTAGTTTTGCCATTTCACAAAATCGACCGTGCGGGGTTATAGTTGATAGAGACAACGGACAGGCGGGGCAGCGTGAAACCGGACTTTGACGAATTGGTGGAGCGACATAGCGGCGAGATTTTTGCGTATGTGTGGCGACTGCTGCGCGACGCGCACGATGCCGAGGATTGTCTGCAAGAGACGTTCCTGCGGGCGTTTCGATCATACTCGCGCGTGCGGGCGGGATCGAATTATCGGGCGTGGTTGTATCGCATCGCGACGAATACCGCGCGGAGCCAGTGGAAGTGGCGGAAGAGGAACGAGACGCACACGATCGATCTCGACCCCGATTGGCAGTCCGACGAGATGCCGGTAGCCGATCGGGTGGAGAGAGCGGCAGTGCTGACAGCCGTGACACGCGCCGTGGAGGCATTGCCCGATCAACAGCGGGCGGCGTTGATCATGCGGAAATATCAGGAGTTGAGCTATGCGGAGATCGCAGCAGCGCTAGATTGCACGGAAGCGGCAGCGCGGGCGAATGTGTATCAGGCGGTAAAGAAGTTGCAGACGAAGTTCGGTGTCAACGAATGAGAGCGAAGCAGCGAATCAGCGAAACAACGAATCACGAATGAGGGAGGCGCGCATGATGACGCCTGAAGCAGGATCTGAATTTGAATTGAATGACAAAGTGTTGCAGGCGCTCGATGCGGCATTTGCTGCGCCGAGCGAGCAAGTGACAAAGCAGGCGCAGGCCAAGTTAAGGAGAACTTTGATGGCGGCAAAGGGGAAGGTTGTGTACTATGGTTACGCGCCGAAAACGCGCGTGGGGCCGTTGTTCGTAGCGGTAAACGATCGGGGTTTAGTGGCGTTGGACTTTGGCTTGAGCGAGCGTGAGTTTGTGGAGCGGATCGCACATCGCACCAAGGCGACGCTGGTGCGATCAGACGATCAAGCAGCGGAAGCGTTGCAACAAGTACAGGAATATCTTGAGGGCAAACGCACCAAGTTCGATCTGCCGCTGGATATGAGTTCGATGAGCGAGTTTCAGCGGCGCGTGCTGGGCATTGCGTTGAAGATTCCGCGCGGCAAGTATTTGACCTATGGGGATGTCGCCAAAGCGATCGGGAAGCCGCAAGCTTCGCGGGCGGTGGGGCAGGCGCTGGG
>JACSRG010000515.1 GCA_014879865.1 Anaerolinea sp. | reverse complement strand
CCGGCGGCTTGACCGATCCGCGCTCCCAACCCATGATTATCTGCGATGACCCGCACGCCGCCGTCGATCAGCGGTTGTGCGTTGAACGCCACGACTTCGCCATCGTCGACAGCCGATTGCAGCGTGTCGCGCAGCAGTCGCGAGTCCAATTGACAGATGACGAGCGCCGCCGCGCCCTGCCGCCGCGCCTGTTCGATCTGCGTGATCTGGAAATACGAGTCCATCGCGCTGTTATAGACTTGCAGGCGCATCCCGTACGCTTCGGCTACATCGCTCATCGCCCGCGCCAAGAAGGCGGTGATCTCCGTATCGAGCGTGCAGGCAATGTAGGCGATGAAGCCTCCATCTCCCGCCCGTTCCTGCGCTGCCGCGATCTCGGCAGCAGTCGGCGCGGTGTCCTCCGGTACGCCGACGGCATCCGGGAGCAGCGTGTACGCGCCGGGGTTCGTCCCGGGTACGCGCCGGATGAACAGCAGAAGACTCAACAATGCCACGATGACGAGGGCAATGGCAAACGGCAGCACCGTACGCCGCACAGGACGCTTGGCGACCGCAGGCAGTTCGACCCGCGCCGATTCACCGCTGATCAGCTTGGGCATCGTCACATTCGATGCTGCCGCCAGCGCGCGGACCAATTCGACCGCACTGGGGTACCGCTGCGCGGGGTCTTTCGCCAGCGCCCGGAGCAGCACCGCATCGATTTCATCGGACAGATCAGGGACAAGCTCGCTCGGCGTCGGCGGTGCTTCGCTGAGCTGGCGGCGAATCAGCCCCATCAACCCATCTTCCTCAACTTGGAATGGCGGGCGTCCAACCAGCGCGTGATACAGCACCACGCCAAAGCTGTAGACATCAGAGCGATAGTCAAGCCCGTCGCTGTCGCGGATTTGCTCCGGGGAAGCATAAATCGGCGTACCGACGAGCGTCCCGGTCTCCGTCCAGCCGAGCGACAATTCCATCAGCTTCGCCAAGCCGAAATCCGTCAGATACGCATTGCCCAATTCGTCGAGCAGGATGTTGCTCGGCTTTAGATCGCGATGCACGATCTTTCGCCGGTGGGCATAATCTAACGCCTGCGCAATTTGCATAAACAGTGGAATGGCATCCGCCGGGGTCAGCCGCCCTCTCCGCTTGAGCAAATCGCCCAACGAACCGCCGCGCATGTAGCGCATGGCGAGGTACGCAAATTCGTCTTTCCATACGCCAAATTGATGAAGGGGGACGATGTTAGGGTGTTCAAGGTCGGCGACGACCTCGGCTTCACGCTCGAATCGCTTATATGCTTCGCGCCGGTCTTCGACCCGTTCGTCGATTGGGACGACCTTCAGCGCCACTTCGCGCTTCATGGATCCCTGATAAGCACGGTAAATTTCACCCGACCCACCTCGCGCGATCCGTGCCTCGATGACATAATTCCCGACTTGGCGACCGCGCTCAAGCATCTATAATTCTTTCGTTAGACCGCTGCTGCATTAATTATGATGGCAACCATGTGAATAATTCAAGTATACCATCATTCCATTGATGGGTAAACATAAATATTGTAATTAATTTTAGTGTGCGCATAATAAAACCCCTCGTGGGGAGGGGTTTTAATTAGGCAATTTACGGGGAGGCGGTCTACGGAACGAACGCCGACAGGACCACGCGGTCGCTCAAAGTCGTAGCGATGATCGGCAGAATTCCGAGCAGCAGCGTCCCGGCGAAAGCGATATACGTCGCCCAATTGGTATTATTGGTCGCACCCGCCGCCGGATCACCCTCGCCATCGACGAGGTACATGTTGACGACAATGCGGATATAGTAGAACGCACTGATGACGCTGGTCAGCACACCGATCACCGCCAGCGGCACAAGTCCGGCATCAAGGGTCGCTTGGAAGACGAACCACTTGCCGATGAACCCACCCGTGAGCGGGATACCCGTCAGGCTGAGCATGAAGACCGCCATCATGATGGCGAGGAGCGGACGCGTCCGCGACAAGCCGATGAAATCTTTCAAGTCCGTGCCTGTGCCGTCGTTCTTCTCGATGGCGAGCGCCACCGCGAACGCGCCGATGTTGGTGAAAGTGTACGCCAGCAGGTACACCGCCGCCGAACGCGCCGCCGCATCGCCGACGCCGGGTGTCCCCGCCGCCGCGACTGCCATCAGGATATAACCCGCGTGCGCGATGGACGAATACGCCAGCAGGCGCTTGATGTTGGTCTGCGAGAGCGCGACGAAGTTGCCGAGGATCAGCGTTGCCGCCGCGATCAACCAGACAACCGTTTGCCATGCCGTGACCGCGTCGCCCGCTTCAACCATCAAAGTCGGCAAACCGACGATCATGATGCGCAGCAGCGCCGCGAAACCGCCCGCCTTCGAGCCGACGCTCATGAACGCGGTCAGCGGGGTCGGCGCGCCTTCATAGACATCCGGCGTCCATGTATGGAACGGCACGACGGCGACTTTGAAGCCCAAGCCGACGATGATCAAGCCAGAACCGAGCAGCAGCAGCGTCACCGCCTGCCCGCCGCCCGCTACCGCCTCGGTGATCGCCCCGAACACGCCCGCCAACTGCGTCGTCCCGGTCGCGCCGTAGATCAACGCTGCGCCGTAGACAAAGAACGCGCTGCTGAACGCGCCGAGGATGAAATACTTCAAGCCGCTTTCTTCCGACTTGAGTTCCGGCGACCGAAACGCCGACAGCACGTACAGCGGAATGCTCAGCAGTTCGAGCGCCACGAACACGACGATCAGGTCGTTTGCACCCGCCATGAACATCATGCCGACGGTGGTGAACAGCATCAGCGCGTAGTATTCGCCGCGCTCCATGCCGGTGCGCTTCAAATAGTCGATGCTCAGCAGGATACCGAGCGCCGCCGCGACCAAGATCACCATATTCAGCAGCCCGGTGAAGGCGTCGGCGCGATACAGCCCGCTGAACGCATCGCTGTTGTTGTTGAAGACCAGCAGATTGGCGACGAAGGCGAAGCCGATCCCGCCGATGGCAAGCCATGCCGTGACCTGCTTGCGCCCTTTCGGCACAAACAGGTCGAGGATGAGCAGGATCACCGCCCATGTGGCGAGCGCTATCGCCGGGAACGCCCCGATGAGGTTGAGTTCCTCAAGGGTAGGAATCTGGAACATAATCGACCCCTTACGGAACTTGCGCGATGGTCGTGATGTGTTCGCGCACCTGTGCGACGAGCGCGTTCACGCTGGCGTCCATCGACTGGAAGAACGGTGCGGGCTGCAAACCGATCAGCAGAATGGCGATGATAATCGGAACCATGACCGCGATTTCCTGCCAGTGCAGCGGTTCGAGTTCGGCGTTTTCCTTCTTGTCCAGTTCGCCCATGTAGACCTTCTGGAACATGTACAGCATGTAGACCGCCGCGAGGATCACGCCGAGTGTGGCGAACAGCGCGAACCAGAAGCCGAGCACGTCACTGCCGAACGCGCCCAACAGGATCGTGAACTCGCCGATGAAGCCGTTCAGACCGGGCAAGCCCATGCTCGACAGCGTCACCAGCAGGCTGATCCCGCCGAACAGCGGCAGCGCTTTCCAGATACCGCCGAAGGCGTTGATGTCTTTCGTATGGCGGCGTTCGTAGAGCATCCCGACGAGCAAGAACAAGCCGCCCGTGCTGATGCCGTGATTGACCATTTGCAGCGTCGCCCCGCTGATACCCTGCGCGTTGAGCGCGAAGATGCCGAGCACCACGAAACCGAGGTGGCTCACCGAGGAATACGCGACCAGCTTCTTGACATCCGTCTGCGCATAGCTGACCCACGCGCCGTAGATGATGCCGATCACCGCCAGCGCGCCGATGATGGGAGCCCACTGCACGCTCGCATCCGGGAACATCGGCAGGCAGAAGCGGACGATACCATACGTCCCCATCTTCAGCAGCACGCCCGCCAGAATGACCGAACCAGCGGTCGGCGCTTGCACGTGAGCATCGGGCAGCCACGAGTGCAGAGGCCAGATCGGGACTTTAATCGCGAAGGCGATCAAGAAGCCGAGGAACAGGAACGACTGCGTGCTGAACAAGCCGTCGCCGGGGAAGACAATCGAGCCGTTCTGCACGCCCGCGATGATATCGGGCAGCGCGAACGTCTCCGCCTGCAAGCCGACGTACAGGATCGCCAGCAGCATCAGGATCGAGCCAGCCATCGTGTACAGGAAGAACTTGACGGCGGCATAGACACGGCGTTCCGACCCCCAGATACCGATCAGGAAGTACATCGGGATCAGGGTCACTTCCCAGAAGATGTAGAAGACGACGAGGTCTTGCGCGACGAACACGCCGATCATCGCCCATTCGAGCAGCATCATGAACATGTAGTAGAGCTTCTGGCGTCCGCGTTCGTGCAGGACATGCGCCCGGAACGACGAGAGGATCGCCAGCGGCATGATGAACGTGGTCAGGATGACCAGCAGCAGGCTCAAGCCGTCGATGCCGACGTAATAGCTGATGTTGTAGGTGGGCAGCCAATCGGCTTTCTGCACCATCTGTAAGCCCGCTACATTCGGGTCGAAGCCCGCCCACAGGAGCAGCGAGGCGACGAACGTCACGATGCTCACGCCCAACGCCGTCCAGCGGATTTCGTTCGCCTGTTCCTCACGTAGGAACAGGAGGATGGTGAACCCCACCATCGGGAGGAATAACACGAGTGTAATGAGCGAAAATCCGGTAGCTTCCATCCAAAAATCTCCCCCCGTTAACCGCGCTGGAGCAGCGGCAGCAGGATCACAATAATGACCAATACCACGCCAACCAGCAGCGTGATTGCATACGTGCGGACATACCCTGTTTGCACCGGGCGCAAGCCGCCGCTGATCAAGCGTGCCAGCCGTCCCATCCCGTTAACCACGCCGTCGATAATGCCGAGGTCAACCGGCTTGCTTAACAGATCGCCAATGGCGTTGAAGCCTTTGTAAATGACCGTATCGTGGACGTAATCGTGCCAGAACGCCCAATCGAGCGTGTTGGCGAGGAACTGCGATACCGCGTTGAACGGACGTTCCGCAATCCGGTTGTACGTCTCGTCCCAGTACATGCGCGCGTTCGCCAGCGACCACAGCGGCGCGGTTTCGCGGCGCAGTGCCAGCGGATCGCGGTGGTTGACCACACCCTTATCGCGCCCGTAGACGTTCGCGGCGACGATGATCGCCACAATCGCCAAGCCGAGCGCTGCCAGTGCGATCACGAGGTTGAACTCGCCCGCGTGCGCGTTCTGCACGGTCTGCCCCAACCAGTCGGTGAAGCGGTGCGCGCCGAAAATGCCATCGAGACCGAGCAAGCCTGACGGCACGTTGAAGAACCCGGCGACCACGCTGAAGAACGCCAGCACGAGCAGCGGGATCGTCATCGACGGCACGCTTTCAGGCGCGTGATCCGCCGCTTCGGTGCGCGGCTGCCCGTGAAACACGAGCGTCACCTGACGCCACATGTAGAACGCGGTGAAGCCCGCCGCCAGCAGCAGACCGCCGAGGGCGATATAGCCGCCGAGGTTGCCTTCCAGCCAGCCCGCAGCCCACGAATCGGCGAGGATTTCATCCTTCGACCAGAAACCCGCGAACGGGAAAATGCCCGCCAGCGCCAGCGTCCCGATCACATACGTCCAATAGGTGATCGGCATCTTCCGGCGCAGCCCGCCCATGTTGCGCATGTCCTGCGGGTCGAATTCGTCTTCGATGTGCGGTGTGGCTTCGTCGTGATGCCCCGCCGCGCCGCCGTGCTCCGCTTTATGATGCACGTGGTGATGCCCGTGTTCGACACCGTGAATGACCGAGCCGCTGCCGAGGAACAACAGCGCCTTGAAGAAGGCGTGCGTCACGAGGTGGAACATCGCCGCGCCGTACGCGCCAATGCCAACCGCCGCGACCATGAAGCCCAATTGACTCACCGTGCTGTACGCCAGCACGCGCTTGATGTCCCACTGACCGAGGGCGATGAAGCCCGCGACCAGCGCCGTGCCCACGCCGATCAGCGTGACGACGAACGAAGTCAGTTCGGCTTCGTGGAACAGCACGTTCGAGCGCACCATCATGTACACGCCCGCCGTGACCATCGTCGCGGCATGGATGAGCGCGGAAACCGGCGTCGGACCAGCCATCGCGTCCGGCAGCCAGATAAAGAGCGGAATTTGCGCGGATTTACCCGTCGCACCGAGCAGCAGGAACAATGTGATCAGGGTGATCACCGTGCCGATGGGCAGCGTGAAGGGACCGAAATTCACGTCGCGCCCCTCTTCGAGGAAGCGCTGCGCTTGACCGAACACGCCAAGCTGTTCGGTGGCGATGTGATCGTTATTGGTGTAGTGCTCGGCTTCGGCGGCATGTTCGCCTTCCGCGCCGATTGCGCCCTCACCTTCGATCTCAGCCGATTCAGCGGCGATCACGCCTTCACCCTCGGCTTCAGCGGCATGACCATCTTCCCCGCCGATCACCGCGCCTTCTTCGGTGACGACCGCTTCGCCTTCGGCGGCGGCGGCTTCTTCGGTGTGTGCGCCCTCGTGGATCGCGGCGATTTCACCGGGCTTGTAGTAATCGAGCGTGCCGAACGTCCAGAAGGTCAGGAACAGCGCGGTCATCAAGCCGAAATCGCCGATGCGGTTGACGATGAAGGCTTTCCGCGCCGCGTTGCTGTTGCGCCAACCGACGCCCTTCGCCCGATCAAACCAGAAGCCGATCAGGAGGAACGAGCACAAGCCCACGCCTTCCCACCCGACGAACATCATCAGGAAGTTGTTGCCCGTCACGAGGATGAGCATGAAGGCGAGGAACATATTCAGATAGGTGAAGAAGCGGTGGAACTTGGGATCGCCGTGCATGTAGCCAATCGAGTAGACGTGGATCAGCGACCCGATCCCCGTGACGAACAGCATCATCGTCACGCTCAAGGTATCGACGCGCATCTGCCATGGGATTTCCACGCCTGCCGACGGGATGCGAATCCAGCCGTCCAGCAGCGGCGGGTTGACGATGGCAGCCTCGTAACCGCTGCCGCTCAAGTAGCTGAAGAGCAGCACGGCGATCACGAACGAGAGCGCTGCCGCGACCGTACCCACCGTCGCCACGCCCTTCTCGCCCATGCGATAACCCCAGAACAGGTTGATGAACGCCCCGACAGCCGGGATCAGAATGATTAACGGTACAAGCTGTGGATAGTATTCCATCGCTAGCCTTCCATTTGGTGCAGATCGTCGATGTTAATACTCTTCTTCGACCGGAAGATCGCCACGATCAGCGCCAAGCCGACAGCCACCTCCGCCGCCGCAACGGTGATGATGAAGAACACGAACAGATGACCGCTCTCCGACCCCCACTGATTGGCGAACGACGCCAGCGCGAGGTTCGTCGCGTTCAACATCAACTCGACGGACATGAAGACGAGAATGGCGTTCCGGCGCAGCAGGACGCCGAGCACGCCCAACACGAATAACACCAGACTTAACATTACGTACAAATCAATTTGCACACCCATTGCCCTGCTCCTAATCGCCGCTCGAGTCGGGTAACTGCGCCGGGGTTTCCGCCGTCGTGACGACATCGTGCCCGACCTGCGCCGCGATCACATTGACCAGCGGACGACTGACGCGGCGGCGACCACCGACGCGCCCCTTCGCGCGTTCGACTTCGCGGTGCGTCAGGACAATCGCGCCGACCATCGCCGCCAGCAGCAGCAAGCCGAGCAGTTGGAACGGCAGCAGGTAATCCGTGAACAGCATGTAGCCAATCGCGCGCGGTCCGCCGAATGCCGGACGTGCTTCGTGACGATAAGGCAGCACCACCGGATTCAGCGAGGTATTCGCGCCGTCAAACGTCGGTGCGCCGACGAAGACGAGCAGTTCGCTGTCATCCACATCGAATTCGTACTCGTTCATGCGGAACCAGCGTTCTGACTCGGTCTGCGCGCCGACGGGCGCGAACGACCAGTCAAAACTGCCTTCTTCGACGTAGAACGTCTCGGAGATTTGACCGGGCGCGAGTTCGGGGATCAGCACGACGGTGTCGTTGGCGTCAAATTCCGAGCGGAAATCGACCAGCGAGACCGGTTCGGCGTAAGCGTTGAACACGGCGACGCGACTGCTGCGATCTCTCGTCACGGTGGTGAGATCATCCGCCACGACGGTCAACTGCGGTTCTGCGCCTTCGCCGTAAGCGATCAACGTCTGGTAAGTGTCGCCTTCGAGCGTCACCGGGAAATCCTGTACGCGCCCGTCGGGGAAATGCACCGACAGTGGGACATCACCCGCAGGCACTTCGATGAACGGCGATACGTCCCGGAAGCCCACACCCGACGCGATGAGTTCCTCACCGGCGTATACATCGACGCTGCCCGCATCGGTCGCGGCGTTCAGCACGCGGAGCTGCGGCGGCGGCGCGGGCGTGTCCAATGTGCTCGGCGAGGCGGTCGCCAGCGCGATCCCGACCATCATCACCAGCGCCAGCACAATCGCCAACGGGAGATACCAGCGGAAGCGGCGTTCGACGGGAGCTTCGACCGTCTCAGCGTCGAGGCGTTCCGCGCCGAGCAGCATGATCACGAATAAGAACAACACCATGATCGCGCCAGCGTAGACCGTGATCTGGATCATGGCGAGGAACGGAGCGTTCAACGTCAGGAACAAGAACGCGATGCAGATCATGGTGACGATCAATGATAGGGCGCTGTGGACGGCGTTCGTGCTGATCAGCATCAGAATCGCTGCAGCAACCGCAATCGCCCCCACAATAAAGATTGCAAGCTCTGGCATCTTAATTTCCCTGTAGGGCGTTTATCTTGGCTTGTGCAGTTTAACACAAACCCCAGCCTAGTTCAAAATTGTAGACGACCACCGGAGTGATCGCAAAAAGTTCCCGCCTGCCATCCCACCCCGAATTCAGGGAGGGGATAGGGTGTGCATTCCCCAAAAAAAGCACCCCTTGCGAGGTGCTTTCGTTTAGACGCTTACTTCGGGTTCGGCATGTCGGGAATGGAACGCGTGTACTTCCCCGGTTCGACCTGCTGCGGCGTGTCCTTGCCACCCGGCGGCACGGGGTCGATCAACATGTCTTTGGTGAAGATCGCATCCTTGCGATTCGTGAACGAAAGTTCGTGCTCGTGACCCAGTTCAATCGCCTGAGTCGGGCACGCGTCTTCGCAGTAGCCGCAGAAGATGCAGCGGAGCATGTTGATCTCGTAGGTTTTGGCGTAGCGTTCGCCGGGGCTGTGACGATTCTCGTCGGTGTTCTCCGCCGCTTCGACCCAGATCGCATCCGCCGGGCATGCCGCTGCACACAACGCGCAGCCGATACACTTCTCCAGCCCGTTTTCATAGCGGCGCAGGTGATGCCGCCCCTTATAGCGTTCACGGAACGGCTTCTGCTGTTCCGGGTACTGCACTGTGACCGGTTCTTCCAGTAAATGCTTGAACGTCGTCGCAAAGCCGCGAATTATGTTCATCCAGCCTATCCCCTCTACCGTTACTCGTTACTTCTTCTGTTCTTCCGGCGCGAGCTTCGCCAAGCCTTCGAGCAGCGTAATTGTCCCCTTGAGCAGCGCGAACGGGATGGCGATTAAGCCGCCGATCACCTGCAAGCCGACGTAGCCCAAGCCGCGCCGTTCCCCCGTGATCACGGGGTCATTCTCCCACGCCGCTTGCTCATCCGGCTCATCGTCGCGGCGCAGCACCAGCCACGAGCCGCCGATCACCACGACGAAGAAGACCGCGCCCGCGATGCCGTAGGCAATCGGGCTGTTGAACAGGTCGCCGAGCAGAATGGCGACTGCCGACCACATCACCGCGACCAGCGCCAGCGGCAGCAGGACTTTCCAACCAAGCGCCATCAGGCGGTCATAGCGGATGCGGGGGAGGGTCGCGCGTACCCACACCATACCGATCAGGAACACGACGACCTTGCCGAGTAGGACGATGGGTCCGAGGATCGGGATGTTCTGCACGATGCCGAAGCCGTCGTTATAGCCGCCGAGGAACAGCGACGCCACAATCACGCTGATCGCGATCATGCCGATGTATTCCGAGAGCATGAACATGGCGAACTTCATGGCGCTGTATTCGGTCATGAACCCTTGCGTGAGTTCCTGTTCGGCTTCCGGCAGGTCAAACGGCGAACGGTTGACCTCTGCCAGCAGCGCGATCATCAAGATGCCGCACGCCAGCGGGTTCTGGAAGATGAACCACTGCCAGATATACGTCTGACTGCCCACGATGTCGCCGAGGCTCATGCTGCCGACGATCAAGATCGGGACAGCCATCGTCAAGCCGAGGCTGAGTTCGTAGCTCAACATCTGCGCGGAAGCGCGCAAACCGCCGAGCATCGCATACTTGTTGTTGCTCGCCCACCCTGCCAGCACGACGCCATACGTTCCAAGCGAGGTGATCGCCAGCAGCCACAGCACGCCGACATTCGGGTCAGCCAAGCCGAGCGGCACGCGATACCAGAAACCGTCGAACCATGGGACGGTCAGCATGGGACCGAACGGGATCACCGCGAGGACGATGAACGCCGGAACCGCCTTCAAGACCGGGGCGAGGTAGTACACGGGTTTATCCGCGCCCGACGGGATGATGTCTTCTTTGAAGATCAGCTTGACGCCGTCGGCGGCGGGCTGGAGCAGACCGGCGGGACCCACGCGATTGGGACCCGTGCGCTGCTGAAACCACGCGATGAATTTACGTTCAAGCAGCGTGGTGTAGGCGAAACCCGTCAGGATGGCGATGAGGAAGATCAGTGAGTAAGCGACCGAATGGACAACGGGGCAGCCCGCGCCATTTTCGCCGTAGCACTCGCGGATCAGCGCGGGATCGACGCCATATGGATTGAAGTAGCCTTGCAGCGCCTGATCGCCTGCATTGAACAGGGCAGGCGCGGCGAGGATCAGCAGCACGATCCCCACAACCAGCACAAGCCCGACGAGGATCACCCAGCGCGGGATGCGCGGGCGGCTCGTCGTCTCAGGAGCAGTATACGTTTGAGCCATGTTATCTCACCAACTCTCTGACCTGACCGACCGACGGCGTGAGCGGCGCGGTGACATCGGTCGCCAAGTGACGCGGCAGCAAAATCACGCCCTGCGGCGCGCTTCCATTGACATGCGCCTTAACTTCGAACGCCGCCCCTTCGACATCGATCACCACACTGTCGCCCTCTTGAATGCCCAGCTTTGCCGCGTCCGCCGCGTTGATTTCCGCAAACGGCACAGGGATGCGCGGAGCCATGATTTCAACTTCGCTCGGACGGAACACGCGCTCACGGTTGTACAGGCTGGTGGTCGGCACGACGATCAAGTCGCCAACCGGCACGGTCGGGACGCTGACTGCGCCTTCCGCCACCGCTTCGCCGTTATCCGCCGCCGTCGGCATTTGGACGCCCAAGCCGCCGCTGTTCTTATACGCTGTGCCGCCGTAGTACAGGTCTTCGCCGCCGACTTCGGGGAACTGGCGATCCACTTTGGCGAGTTCGGCGTAGCGCGCACCTGCGAACGCCGGGACAGCGCCCGCAATTTCCGCCATAACCGCCGCCGCCGAGGTCTTGACCTTCATCGCGCCGAGCTTCTCGCCGATGCGACCGAGGATCGTCCATGCCGGGAGCGCCGCGCCCATCGGACCCTGCGCCGTGTAGAAGCGCTGCACGCGCCGTTCGCCGTTGGTGAACGTGCCGTCGCGTTCCGCGAAGCTCTGGATCGGCAGCGTGACCGCCGCGTTATCGGGGAACATGCTCAGGCTGATCACCGTGCCAACCTTGCTCAGCCACGCCGCCGCGTTCGGATCATCCGCATACGCATCGACGCCCGCGAGGATCAACACCTGCGGCGGATTCTGCATCAGGTCGAGCGTGGTTTCGGCGCTGTAGCCGAAGTAACCCAGACCAACCGCGTTCGCGCCGGGGAAACTCGCCATCAAGCCGTTGTTGGGCTTGCCGACGTGCCCGGTGCGGATCAAGAAGTTCGCCGCCGACTGCATCAGCGCGCGGTGTCCTTCGGTGGTCAAGCCTTCCGCGCCCGCGACGATCACGAGGTTCGCCGCTTCCGCGAGTTTCTGACCAATCGGGCTGCCGGGCAGGTCTTCGAGCGCCTGCACAGCGCCGCCCGTCACATAGTCGATGGTTGCGCTGGCAAAATCTGCCATGCGCGTGTGCCGCGCGTTCGCCACGACCACATACGCGCCGCGATCATGCGCGCCCTTGAGACGTAAGCGCCAGACCGGTGCTTCTTCTTCGAGGTTGCTGGCGATGATCAGCACGGCGTCGCCCTTGCCGAGCTTGCCGAGGTTCGTCCCCTTGCCAACGCCAACCTGCGTGATCAAGTCCATGCCCGTGTACGGGAGCGTCCACGCGCCGAGTTTGCCATTGCCCTTCGCGTTGACCAACTGCGCCAGCGTGAACAGGTCTTCGTTGCTCATCCCCGGCGAAGCAATCGCCGCGACATCGCCGTTCGCCGCGCTGATCGCGTTGGCGGCGGCGTTGAGCGCCTCAATCCAGTTGTTGACCGGCTTGCCATTCAAGAGCGGTTGCATCAGGCGGTCGCTGCTGCGCGTGAAGTGATGCCCGAAGCGCCCCTTGTCGCAAATCCAGATTTCGTTCACTTCTTCGTTCTGGCGCGGCATCATACGCTTGATCATCGCGCGCCCGCCGAAATCGCGGTCGAGGCGCGTGCTGGCGGTCATATCGCAGCCAACCGGGCAGTGCGGGCAGATCGTCGGAACGCCCGTCAGTTCCCACGGACGCGCGCCGAAGCGGAAATCCGCCGTCGTCAGCGCGCCGACCGGGCAAATGTCGGTCGTGTTGCCGGAGAAGTACGTATCGAAGCCGGGGTCGCTCACGGTGATGATCTGGAGCGAACGCCCGCGTTCGTGGAACGCCAGCACATCGTCGCCGACGACTTCCGCTTGGAAGCGGATGCAGCGCGCGCATTGAATGCAGCGTTCTTCGTCCAAGTAGATCAGGTCGCCGAGCGGCACATGCTTGTCGAGGTGCTTCTTGTCCTCGAAGACCATGCGGCTGCCCTGCGGACCATGCGCCATCGTCAGGTTTTGCAGCGGGCATTCGCCGCCCTTGTCGCAGATCGGGCAGTCGAGCGGGTGGCT
>JACSRG010000370.1 GCA_014879865.1 Anaerolinea sp. | reverse complement strand
GAGCGTGTACGTCACGCACGATCAATCGGAGGCGTTCGCGATGGCAGACCGGATCGCCATCCTGTCGAATGGCGTCATGCAGCAGGTCGGCACGGCGGAAGAACTGCTGACTGCCCCGGCGAATACGTTCGTCGCTGGATTCTTGGGCGCGCCGCCGATCAACCTGATCGAAGGGGTGCTGTCCACCCACGACGGCGGCTTGTATTTCGTCGCGGAGGGCTTCTCCGTGCCGCTGGCGGAAGCGTGGTATCATCGCCTGAACGGGTACAACAATGACCGCGTGATCGCCGGTATTCGACCGGCATCGCTGACATTGAGCAGCGGCAGCGGGGCGATCTTCGGCGAAGTCGCGTTCGTGGAACTGCTGCTCGGCGAGATCGTCGTCGGCGTGCAGGTCAACGAGCGTACGATGATCACGGCGTCGCTGGTGGATACCGTCCCGATCAACGAGGGCGAGCGGATCGCCCTCGACGTGGACTCGGAGCAGCTTTTACTCTTCGACCCGGAAACGACCAGAGCAATCGGATGATGATGAGCAAAATCCTGTTCGCACCGCATGTCGAAATCGCGCGCGGCTTTGCGCAAATGTCCGCGCTGATGGCGACGACGTTGGGACCGAATCGCGGTGTGATCTGGAATCGAATCGGGAGCGGCAAGCCGGAACGCCTGACTGACTCCGGCATTATCGCGCGGCGCGTGACCGAGCTGAACGGCGTGGGTGAAAACGCGGGCGCGATGATCTTGCGCGGCGCAATCATGCAGATGCACGAGCGCTACCTCGACGGCGGCGCGCTGACGGCGACGCTGGCACTCAACTTGATGGAAAGCGGCAGTCACATGCTCGCCGCCGGGATCAACCCGATGGCGCTGCGTTCGGGCATCGAACGGGCGGCGGCGGCGGCAGTGGACGCGATCCGGGTGAATGCGCGCATGGTCACGTCGCAGGACGAACTCGCACAGGTCGCATATACGGCGACGGGCGATCACGAACTCGCGGACGTGCTCGGCGAGATGTTCGAAATCCTCGGCAAGCACGGCGCGTATGTGGTCGATGAGTATGCCGCGCCGCTGCTGGATCGAGAATACGTCGAAGGCGGGCGGTGGGAGGCGCGTCCGGCGGCGCGCGAACTGATGCCGCCTGCCAGCGCCGATCTCACCCTCGACCAACCGCTGATCTTCGTGACGAACGACAAGATCGAGCGGCTGGCGCAGATTCGCGCGGCGCTCGAAGCCGCGATCAGCGCGCCGGGCAAACCGCCGCTGCTGATCATCGCGCGGGAAATCACGGGCGAAGCGCTGACCGCGCTCACGCTCAACCACACGCGCGGGACGCTGACGGCGGCGGCGGTGACGCCCTTGAGTATGGGCGCGGATGTGCAAGCCGATCTCGTGGACATCAGCCTGCTGGTCGGCGCGCAGCTTGCCGATCACGCGGCGGGCAGTGCGGCAGAGTCCGCGCGCGGAGCGTGGTTAGGACGCGCGCGGCAGGTAATCGTCAAGCGTGACTCGCTCACGATCATCGGCGGCGCGGGCGATCTCAACGCCAAACAGCGGCGGATCACCGAACTACGTACGCAGTTGAAGCAGATCAAGACGCCGGATGACACATGGGAGCGGCTGCGCTTGCGGATCGCGCGCTTGTCCGGCGGATTAGGTATCCTGAAAATCGGCGCGCAGACCTTCCATGAACGCGATATGCGCAAAGAAGCAGCCAAGAAAGCCGTGCGTGTGCTCGAAACGGCGCTCGACGGCGGCGTCGCGGCAGGCGGCGGGGTCGCCTACCTGAGCGCGATACCGGCGGCGAATGCGGTACGCGGCGGCAGCGCCGAGGAAAACGCGGGCGTCGATCTGGTGCGGCGGGCGCTCAAAGCGCCGTTCGTGCAGATCGCGTGTAATTACGGGCGCGTGCATCCGTATGTCGCGCTGCATGACGTGCAGCAGGAAGGCGCGACGGTCGGCTTTGATGCGCGCACCGGGACGTATGCCGAGATGTTCGACGCGGGCATCCTCGACAGCGTGCCGATCCTGTGCGCAGCGCTCGAAACCGCTGCCAGCGCGGCGATCATGGCGCTGACGACGGGCGTGGTGATAGTTGGCAAGTGACCCTCGCCGTTAGCGCAGCGGAGGAGAGGTCGCCGGGCGGGGACATTGTACCGCCCCTACAGATGAATTGACGATGGGAGTCCTCGATTGGCATTCAAACTTCAGGCGTTAACCCCGGCGGTGCTGCCCTCACCGGCAGCGGCGCTGGCGATTGATCCGAATGAGGCGGCTTTGCACGACATGGCCCTGGTA
>JACSRG010000686.1 GCA_014879865.1 Anaerolinea sp. | reverse complement strand
TGAGCTGGTGGTAGTGCTGCACCCACGCGATGGCATCGCCTCCTGCGTGACACTTGCCAAAACAGCGCCAGTGGTGGGCGTAGACGACGAGCGAATAGCCTTTGTGTTCGCTGTGCAGCGGACACTTGAAAGCGGCATAGTCACGCCCGCGAAAACGCGGCTTGCCGAGGTCGCGCTCAACAAGCTGGCGCAGGTCGAGCTGCCCTTTGAGTTTTTCGACATCGATCATGATGTTCACCTCCACTTTCGTCAGTGCTTTTGCCATATGTCAAAAGTCAGAAGTTTTGACTTTCGTCATTCGTCATTGCCGCTGACGAAAGTTCGTTCTCAC
The DNA here is from genome assembly GCA_014879865.1 of Anaerolinea sp. Classification (GTDB taxonomy): domain Bacteria; phylum Chloroflexota; class Anaerolineae; order Aggregatilineales; family Phototrophicaceae; genus Flexifilum. The sequence goes on along the minus strand of JACSRG010000686.1, from coordinate 1,981 downwards.
GGGAGAAACTGAGGGAAAGCGAACCCTTTTCATGTGGCTCACATCCCGGCACGAGAGAAACTTTCGTCATAGCCTTTGTGACGGAAGTTCCCACCTTTCTCTCAACTTTCGTCATGACTGCTCTGACGAAAGTTCGGCGTGTGTGACCCGATAACCTCGTGCGCTGCGCCCACCTGTTTTGCGCTCAGCAATCTCGATCACCCCATCTTCGATCAGGGCTGCCAGCGTCGCGTCCACTTCCTTCCGCGACTTCACGCCAGCACCGCGCAGAATGTCGCGTGCTGACGGTGGACGTTCCCCATGGCGCGCGATGAAGTCCAGCACTTTCTTCTCGTTCTTCACATCCACGCCGATGCTCAGTTCGTCCAGCAGGCGATGCACCGATGCGCGGTACTCCTCAGCGAGCATCTGTCCCCGCGCCCAATGCGCCGTAGTTATACGCGGCGTGTTTTGCATCCCCTCATCCGTCCAATCCATAATCGCCAAAATCAGCGCCAGCTTGAGCGCCATTGTCGAGAAGCGTCCGTAGTTGCCACGCAGCCGATCATCGAGGTTGCGGCGGGGGTCGGTCATGTCGTGCAGCGCGGCGTAGTAAGCGTTGAACAGGTCAAAGACTGCCGGTTCCATCGTCGCCCCGATGGCGGGATGCTTGACCGGCTCATCCAGATCGTGGAGTGCAAACTCATCGGGGGGCATCGGAAAGGCGTTGTACACGCGCACCAACCGCGTTTTCAGGTCGGGTGGAAACTCGTGCGTGTCGAGGTTGTGTCCATTCAGCACGCACTTGATTTCACGTTCCGTCGGCGTTAGGCAGAGGAAGCGCGCCATCAAACCATCCTCCCATTCGCTGTCAGTGATGTAACGCCCCAAGCGAGCGGGCGTGGTCGCGCCGATCATCGCCAGCGCCGGGTTGTAGACGATCAGCTTGCCATCGCCACGTAACTCACGTTCCAAGCGCCGCGGCGCATCGAACATTTCCATCATCGTTTCGGTGTGCCCCTCCATGTACTTCTTCGGGATGAGCATCTTGCTCGCTTCATCGATGAGGATGCCACGCTGACCAGCGAAGCGCGCGGCGAGGTCTTCGTTCTTGCGCTCGAACGGGAGCAGCTTGTCGTAGTTGGCAGGTTTTTCGCCCGCAAGCTTGGCGACCAGCATTTCAGGTGAGGTCGTCGCGGGCAGGAGCAGATGCGGCATGGTGTCACGCACCATGTCGGTGATCGCGTTCAGCCCGGTCGATTTGTGATAATAGGTGGTCGGCGCGACCCACAGGTAGTACAGGTTCGGGTAGATGTCGCCGAAGCCCAAGCGCAGCACACAGCGCCGCGCTACTGCCAGCCCGACCGCCCAGAGCGGACCCGATTCGAGAAAGATGCGGGGTGTCATCGGTGAGCGCTGACTCAACCACGCAAGGCAGTCGCTGTGAAATGCGCCCACAGTTTCTGCCGCCGCCATGAGTTTGTCGGTCAACTGCGCCGCTTTCGGCAGCGGCGGTACATACGCCTCCTCTGCCGATTTGCTTGAAGTCGGCACCGGGGCATGGGGATCGACCCGCAAAACCTGCGCGCTCAGTTCAGGATCACGGGTCAAAATCTGCTGCAAGATCGACCAGTGCGTGCGATCCTGCTGCCAATCGAGGGACGCCAGCAGCGACTCCACCAGCGGACTGAGGGTCAATCCAGTGGGGATATCCAGCATCGATACGGCGCGCCGCAGCGCGTACGCATCGTGTTCAGTCAGGTTCATGATGATAAGCTCCCGGGCAATACTGAATAGAACTCGTGCAAAAAACCACGGTTTAAGGCGGTAAATTCAGTTGCACATGAGGGCAGGTTGTGATACATTGTGATTATCTAGGTCACAAACGTATTACATTCTGCCGCCCACGCGCCTCAATGCAGTGGGCTTTTTCTTTTCTAGGGTGGGGAGCGGGATTGTGTTTTCATTGTCTTATCCTCAGAAAGGTAAACGCGCGTTTACC
>JACSRG010000170.1 GCA_014879865.1 Anaerolinea sp. | reverse complement strand
CACGCCGCGCGCCAGCAGCGCCTCGACCACCTTGAGCGACGACGAGTCGCGCATGTCGTTGGTGCGCTGCTTGAACGACAAGCCGAGCAGGGCGACGGTCTTGTGATTGAAGCTGACGCCGCCTTCGTGGATGGCGCGGTCGATCAGGTAGGTCTTCTGGTATTCGTTGATGCGGTAGACCGATTGCAGCAGATCGGCGGGCTGTCCTGCCGACTTGAGCTGGTAGATCAGCGATTGGATGTCCTTGCCGAAGCACGAGCCGCCCGCGCCGTTGGAGACATACGAGCCCCATGTGCTGATGCGCGAGTCGGCGGTCACGCCGCGCTTGAGGTCTTCCATGCGGATGTTGTCGAAGGTTTCCCCCAGACGCGCGCCGACGCCGTTCCAGAAAGAGATGTAGGTCAGCAGCAGCGTGTTGGCGATGTACTTGATCGCCTCGGCAGTTTCCGGCGTCGTCTCGATGTAGCGAATACGCACATGGTTGACGAACTGCGAGTAAATGCGCCGCACGATGCGGAAATCGTCTTCGGTATCCGCGCCGATCACCACACGATCCGGCTTGCGCGATTTTTCGACCGCGTCGCCTTCCGGTAGGAATTCCGGGTTCGAGGCGATGCCTGCGTTCGGCACATTGTGTTCGCGTAGAATTTGTTCCAGCTTGCGCCCTGTCCCAATCGGGACGGTGCTCTTGTTGATCAGCACCACGCGCCGCTGATCCTGCCGCTGCGCGAGAAGCTGGGCGATGTGGTCGAGCGCGTCGAAGTAGTAGCTCAAATCGGACGACCCGTCCACGCGCGGCGGCGTCGGCAGGCACAGGAAGATCGCGTCCGTGCCTTCGATGATCGGCGCAATATCGGACGTGAAGAACAGATAGCGTCCGTTCGTCTCATTGATAATTTCAGGCAGCCCCGGTTCATTCACGTAATGATTGATCCGCGCGCTGTCGCCGGACTGATAAGCTTCAATCCGGGTTTTGTCGATATCGTATGCATAGACTTCGTGACCGTATTCCGCCGTCGTGGCGGCGTGCGTCAGCCCGACGAAGCCCGTCCCAACCACTATGATCTTCATGGCATTCCTTCTTGCTCACTAGCGAGTCTAGACTACTTACACCACAAACAACCTGTATTTTCCCTAAAGTTATGAACTGAAAGTAGAAAGTTAAAAGGTTAAAGTTGAAAGTGAAGGGCAAACCAAGCCGATTTTCCACTTTGAACTTTCTACTTTCTACTATTATTTCGCCATCAGCGCCGCGACTTCGCGCCCCATGCGGACGGCGTAATTCGTCCCGCGATCATACGGATACACCTGACTCATGCTTGCCCAGAACACACCCGGCAGCGGCGTCGCCAGCGCGGGGATGTCTTCACCGTGATTGACGTACGGGATCGGCTGGGCATACGGCGCGCGGAAGACCCACGCCTTGCGAATCCAGTCCCGGTTGAAGGCGGGGTTGATCGTCGGCAGTGCCGCCGTGAACCGTTCAATCAGTTCGTCGTCGGTCAGGCGGAAGTATTCGTGATTTGCCGGGATGTAATCGCCGCAGTAGAGCAGGTGATCGCCGCCGTAGTTGGCGCGATCCATCCAGTTCGTGTGTTCGACCAGCGCGAGGAACGGGAAACGGCTCTTGCGCTTATCCGGGCTGTCGGCGGGCAAATTGAGCCAGTACGTCCCGTCAGTCAACAACTGCTGCTTGGTCGCCAAGATCACGCACACCGCGCCGATGCTGCTCAGGTTGCCGACCTGATCGCCATAGTTGGTCGTCGCCAGTCGGGGAGCCAGCTTGAGCAGCAGCTTGGGCGAAGTCGTGCTCAACACGCGGTCAAATGCCTGCGTCTCCCCTTTGATCGTGAGCGTCGGTTTCATGTCCACCCAGTCGATCTTCTCGACAGGCGTGTTCAAGCAGATCGTCGCGCCCTGTTCGGTGATCTTCTGCGCCATCGTATCGAGGAATGCCTGAAAGCCGCCCTCAAAGATGCCAAGCCGGAGCGTGCGCGTCTTGACGCGCGCCCACATCCACGCCATGTTCACCTTGTCGTACTGCTCGCCGAATTTGCCGATCAACAGTGGGCGGAAGAACTTGCCGTAGGCTTCTTCGCCCATAAACGTCATGAAGAAGGAATCCGCCGTCATCCGTTCGAGCGGTTTCCAGAACGGGAACAGCTTGACGAATGCCCCCGTCAAGCCGAAGCGCAGTTTGGCGATCAGCGAGAGAGGCAAGAACAGCGCCGACGGCGAAATCTCCGAGCGCAGAATTTTGCCATCGACCCAGAAGCTCGTCTTGGGGCGCGGGAAGATGATCTTGTCACGCACGCCCATCTCTTCTGCCAGTTTCAGCAGATCGACATCCGTCTGAAACCAGTGGTGATAGAACTTCTCCAGCGACCACGCCCACGACTCATCGCGGAAACCGCCCGCCAGCCCACCGACGGTGCTTTCCGCCTCGTAAATCGTGACCTTGTGTCCGGCACGGGTTAAGTCCCACGCCGCCGCCATGCCGGTGACGCCTGCCCCGATGATGGCAATGTTGAGCGCGTTCGTCATGATGTGGCTGCCTCCGCGCGGTTGTTCAGCTCGCCCGCTTTGGTGATCGCGCCCCAGCCCAAACCGCGCCGCGCCAGCAGGATAAACCCGACCACCGTCACCGGCAGCCAGATCACCATGTGGATGGTGAAGGCGAACGCCGTCGCGGGCGCTTGCGCCACGCCGACCGCCGTCAGCACGAGAATCGCGAACGATTCAAACACGCCGAACTGCCCCGGTGACGCGGGCATGATGCTGGCGAGGTTGACCACGCCGAGCATGAGCAGCACGGTCGGGTAGTCGATGTTCAGGTTAAACGCCGTCGAGACGATCCAGTAGGTCGAAGCTTCGAGCATCCAGCTAATGTAAGAGAAGATCACGCCCCGGAAGAGATCGGCGGGCGTGCGCAAGCAGCCCAACGCGGCGATGATTTCTTCGCCGAGATGATCGACCAGCGCACCGAGTCTGCCGGGAAGGATGCGCGTGACGACTTTAACGATAGCGCGCAGTAGTTCCGGTCGCAGCGCGACGAGGAAGAAAACCGCCAGCATGGCGAAGAAAACCGGGGCGAGGACTTGCGCCGCCGTCTTCACGGTTTCATTCGAGACAGGGACAAACAGCAAAGCGACCACTACGAACGTCACCATGACGATGCCGTCAAACAGGCGTTCCAGCAGTACGATCATGGCGTTACGGGCGATGGGGATGTTGCGCGAACGGCTCAAGAGCGCCACACGCAGGGCTTCGCCCGCGCGCATCGGGTAGACGTTGTTGCCCATGTAGGTGATGCACACCAGTTGGAACAATTCGCCGATGGGAACCTGTTTGATCGAGCGCAGAAGCGCCTGCCAGCGCAGCGAGATCACGAATACGGCGGCAAAATACCACACGCAGCCCAGCAAAATCGGGAGCGGATTCGCTTGTTGGATATGCTGCCAGACTTCCTGCAAATTGAGACCGCGCACGGCGAGCAGAAGAAAAACCGCGCTGATCCCGATCCCGGCAGCGGCGATCAAACGTTGGCGTCCAGACATGCCCATTCCTTATGTTTGTTTATAGGCTCATTCTATCAGCCAGAATCGCATTCTGACAGGTGGTTATACACCGATCTCACGTAAATTCCTTGAGTTTACATGCAGAGTTGCATACACTAAAGTCTAACGAGTGATGAACAAGGATGGGGTTATGAGCGATCAACCAACACCCAACGAGCCAGATTGGCTGGACGAGTTCGAGGACTTGGCAAACCGCGAATTGAGCGAAGGCTCGTCCTGTGAGCAGGTTCACCCCATCGTCGAACGCTGGTACCGCGACCTGCTGCAAACCGAACCACCCGAATCGCGCGATTCGATCATGCAGGCGATGGCGTGCCTGTCCACCGAAATCCTCTATGATTTACCGCAAGATATGCTCGACGAGGTGTTGAAGCACGTCGATGAGGACATCCTCGCCGGGTGGGTCGAGTATGTGCTGATGATCGGGCGCGCCTTCGAGCGCGGATTGAAGAACGGCGATCTGGACGATCTATAACGCGAACCTCACCCCTACTCCCACCACTTGAACCCGTCCGGCAGATTCGCCATGCCGGGCGCGGACAAATCTTCTTCGAGAATGGGCGGGGGAATCTGAATGTAGTCGCCGCCGCGTGGACGTGGCGGTGACTGCTGCCGTACTTGATCCAGTTCGCGCTGCACCAGCGTGAGGATCGCGCCCAAGCCGAGGAACACCGCCAGCGCGTTGATCAGCACGCCGATGATCGGCAGCGAAACGAGCAGCGCCAGCAGCACCACGCCGATCAACAGCGCGACGACGTTCATCCGCCCCTCGACGCGCTCTCCCAACAGCACGCGCAGCAGCAGCCGACCGAGCGCCAGCGCCACGATCACCCGCGTGATGTAGATGGCGACGAAGACGAACAACCCCACCCCGGCAAGCGTAATCACTTCGATGACCAGCCCGAACCCTAGACCGAGATCGACCAGACCGAGGAGCGCGAACACGAAGAACAGGAGGAGTCCGATGAGCGCTGCGAAAATGCCAATCGGAAACGCCGCAATGAATGTCACCAAACCGACGCCCAGACTCGGCAGCGGACGAGTCCGCAGGCTGTAGATCGGATCGAGCAGCACAATCGGGACGAACAGCAGCGTCAGCAGACCGATCAACCCCAGCCCGATGAACTCGCGCAGCACGGCGTTGAGATAGACGGCGATGCTTTGTCCAATATCCCCCTGACCATCCAGATCGAGCGCGACCACCACCGGCGTGAACACCGGCGGGGTGGCAAGCTGCCCGGCGATCTCGCCTTCGCTGACCGATTCGTAGCTCAGCACACCGTTGATCGCGGCATTCTCGGTCACGCGTAAACCGGGGTCGATCAAGTCGATGCGGAACAACGCATTGAACAACGTGCGCAGTTCACGCACGCCGGTTGAATTGCGGTCGCCGACGCTGGCGGTCACGTCGCCGTTGACCGTGCCATCGACGGTGAGCGCCGTCCCCCAGAAGTTGATTTCTTCGCCGACCTGCCCGTCTTGCAGCAGTTGGTAGCCGATGCCCGTGATGCTCCCCGGCACGGCGATATCCTCAAGCTGCGTGCTCAAACTGGCGCTGACGACGCTCCCACCCAACCGGGTTTCGGGCTGCAAACGCACCGATGCACCGGCGAAATGGACATCCCCACCGATGCTGCCGTTGATTTCAAGCTGCCACATGAGCAGATACAGATTCTTCTCGACCGTGCCGTTGATGCGCCCGGTGAGCGCCGTCCCGAACACGCTGCCCGTTACTGTCCCGTCGATGATGATCTGCTGGCAAGCGACAAAAACATCCCCGGTGATCGTGGTATCTGCCGCGACGGTACACGCATCGCCTTGCAGGATTTCCCGTGCCGAGGCGATCTTGACTTGACCGAACAGGATGATCAGCGTGAATGCGATGAACAGTCGCCGCATAAGGACTCCTTGCCATACGCCCGCGATTGTATTGTGAAGATGAGTGCTTGCCAAATCTTGGCTAAATCTCAAGCACGCAGCACGGGGGAGTCTTGTACAATAGGCGTAGGTTGGCTGTTCATCAATCAGCAGGTGAACTTGTGGCGCAGACTGTTACTCAGTCGAAAAGACTGCACATCGAAGACGTCAAACCGCGCAGCAATCTTGCGCCGCTGCGGCTTGTGTTGCGCATTTGCGACGGCAATGACCTCGCGCGCATCGTCTCCATCCCCATGCAAGAAAAACTCGTCGTCGGACGCAGCGGGCAGAACAGCGAACGTCCGCCGGAAATCGACCTCGCCGCTTTTCACGGTTTGGAAAACGGCGTGTCGCGCTGGCATGCGCGCTTTGCCTACAACGGGGAATTTCTGGCGATTGAAGACCTCAACAGCACCAACGGCACACGCATCAACGGCTTTCAGATCGCCCCGGCGCGCCTCTACCGCTTGCGCAACGGGGACGAAATCGAGATCGGGCGCGTGCGCTTGACGGTGAGTGTCGTCCACATCCCGGTTATCGCCTGAGGAATACGCTGGAAATACAAAAGCGGGGTGGTTTTACAGCCCATCCCCGCCTATTGATACGACTCGTAGGTGTCGCAAACTACTCATCAGCATGGGACAGACATGACTGCCCGCCCCACTGCTGCTCGGCTTCGCGTCGTTACCGGACGCACGTCGTCGGTATAAACGGATTCGGGTTGCTCTGAACGAAAATCTCCGTCCACGACGTGCCATCGACCGGCGAGGTGATCGGGGTCGGGTTGACAAACCACGTTTGTCCCATCGTCACGCGACCTGCGCCGACCGGGTTGCCGCTCGGAACGTTGTAAACCGGCGTATCACAGGTGATGGTACGCATGACGAAGTTGCTCGGACGTGCCGGACCGGGTCCAGCCGCGTTCGTGTAGGGCAGCCCCGCGCATTCGCCCTGAATATCCCAGATGTACTGTTCCGCGAAACCGTTGCCGGAGAGGCTGTAGAAACGCAGACGGATCGGGTTGTAGTTGGGGGCGACAGCGTAATCGATGTATTCCGAGTCATGCGCGCCAATCACCGATCCAACCGAGAGCGCATTCAAACGATCAAACAGGATGGTGCCATCGCCGTCAGTGACCTGAACACGATAGAGTTCGTATCCAAAGCCAGTATTGTCCCGATCAAATGTGACCGCGCCATAGGCGACATCAATCTTTGAACAATCAAACGTGGCACCGGTAAGCTGTCCACCGGAAACGGCGAATACCGGCATAACAGCAATCGAGAAGAACAGTAATAGGACGACTACGAGCAGCAGTTTGCGAACCATGGGGGCGTAATGCTCCTTCTGCGACAAACACGTACATTAGAACTATGAAGTACCATCGTCCTATTCTAGCATAGGTAAAACATGAAAAACGTATAAATTGATAGACTTTCCAAACGCTCCTCACAAAGTTCACAAAGAATTCATGCATTCGCTTGCCCAGAACCAACGATTGACTTAATATTGGTGATGCTTACTGCGTGATAGAGCAGGCGAATTTGCTGCGCTCAGTTAACGGAACACTATGCTGCGGAGTTTTACGGATCGCATATTCGGCGGTGTGTGCGGGGGGATTGCTGCCGCACTTCGCCTCAATAGCTGGATCGTTCGCCTCGTCGTCGCCGCGTTGACGCTCATCAGCGCCGGTTCGTTCGCGCTGCTTTATGTCATCCTCTGGTGGATCATTCCTCAGGAGTCGCTGACATTGCGTAAACGCGGCGTCCCGGTGATTTTCGTGCTGCTGTTCGCGCTGCTGGCGCTGGCGGCATGGTTCGGACGTGACGCCCTACGCGCCCCGACGGGCGAAAACCTATTCTGGGTCGGCGCACTGGTCGTGACGAGCGCCATCTTCTTTCTGCGTCAGGTGGTGCGCGCATGACTCTTCGCCGTAAGACCAATCCCCTCTGGGGGCTGATCGTGTTCGCCGTCGCGCTGATTCTGCTGGCGCGCGCCCTCGGCGTGATCCCCGACGCCCTGTATGACCTGATCGTGCGCGCCGCGCCCGCGCTGCTCATCCTCGCCGGGGCAGCCTTTATCTTGCAAGAGCGCGTCCCGCTCGGCAGTTTGATCGCGCTGGTCGTCAGTCTCGCCATCGTCGGCGGCATCGCCTATGTCGCCTATTCGACGCGCTCGAATCAGGTCAGTGAGGAAACACGCCAACCGATCAGCCAAGCCGTCACTCCCGATCTCACCCTGCTCCGCGTGCGCATCGGCACGCTGGCGACCGCCGTCGATATCATCAGCGGCGCGGCAGGAAGCATCACGGGCGAATTCGTCGGCAGTGCCGATAACCGTATCGACGTGAACTACGAACAGCTTCCCGACAATTCCGCGACCCTGACGCTCAGCGAGTCAGAAGCCGACGCCTTCCCGCGCCTTGAAACCCTCGGACGGGGCAGGCTGAGTCTTTCGCTGCCGGTCGGCGTGCCGCTCGACATTGAATATGTCGGCGCGGAAGGCGTGGTGCTGAACATGAGCGATACGCGGCTGGAACGCCTGAACGTAACGGCGGGCAGCGGCGATGTCGTCATCACCCTGCCGGAGTACGACCCGCTCTACTCCCAAGATGATGAACTGCTCGGCACGCTCACGGCGCAGCAGGGCGACTTGGCGATCTTCATCCCTGCCTCGGTTGCCGCGCGCCTCGAACTCGACTCGACGGGGAGACCGCAGTACGATCCTGATCTGTACAACTACCTGATCGATGGGGATGTGCTGGAATCGCGCCAGATCGCCGTCGCCGCGATCACGGTGCGCTACGCCATCGTTGTACCGAACGGGCAGATTCGGCTCGAAGTGCCGGGGGCGTAAGCAGTCGCACCGGAAGTTTCTTTTGACTTTCAAACTTTAACTTGATTCACTCGACAAGCGAACAGACCTGCGTTATACATGAACTAATTTGCAGTGTGAGGTACTTCATGGCATGGCGCTTGCACCTGACTGATCGCATTGTCCGCAGACTTGACATCCTTTCGGGCAAACCGAGCCTACTGGCAGCATGGACAAGCAGCGACCGCGTTTACACGATGGAACTCCACAACGCCGCCCGCCTCACCGACCGCCAGATCGACTCCCCTCCGACCCGTGCAGGCGAACGCTGGCTTAATTTCGTCGCCGAACTGCACGCCTCGAACGATGTCTTTCTGCCGGTGGTACGCACGCCGCTCGCCACCCTCTACCAAGTCCCGGATGGATCGCTGCGCGTCATCCGCGTGAGCGAAACCGAGCTGTATCTCGTCAACGGCACGACGGAAACCCGCCTCGATACGGGCGGCGCGCGGATTCGGGCGCTTGCGCTCGACGCGGGGATGATCGCCGCACTGGATACAGCGGGCAGCCTCCACCTCTACCGACAAGCGATCCATACGGCGACGGTCGAGACCGATCTGCATTTGACCGAGGAAATGCAGCCGCATCTCGCGTTGATAGAGGGCGGCAGCGCCGTCTTCGCCGCCGATACGGAGCAAATCGTCCGGTTGGATGGTGACGGACGCGAACTCAAGCGGTTGTCGGCGGGTTATACGATTGGCGCGCTGGCATGTTCGCCGGATGGTTCGTTCTTGGCGACCGGCGACCTCGACTCCAACATGATCCGGGTGTACGACGGGAATTCCCTCATGCCGACACACCAGCGATTCGCGCTCGACTTGATGGCGGATGCCAAGAAAACGCAGTCGATTTCGTCAGCGCTGGCGGCGAACACTGCCGTCGGCACACTGGCGATCACCAACAAAGGCGTGATCGCGTTCGCCATGTCGGGCATGGTCTGCGCGACCAACCTTACCCGCATGATCGCCATGCCGGCAAACAGAAAAGTCGTAGTAGAAAGTTGAAAGTAAAAGAAGCTAAAAGATCTCAGTCCTGTTTTCACTTTCAACTTTTAACTTCTCTTACTTCTTTTGCTGTTTTTAGAACCCCGTCTCGGTGATGGCGCGCTGCGGGAAGACCATCCGCTCCGGCACAATCCAGCCGCGTTCCAGCGCCGCCTGATTCGCCCGCTCGAAATCCGCGTGGAGATCGCGCACCAACCGCGCCTGCGCGTTCGACGGTTCGAGCGAGAACAGCACCGCCGTCGCCGCGAAATCGCCGACCGCCAGCAGCAGCCAATGCGACTCGCCGATGGGCTTGCGTCCAAGCGCGTGCTTCGGGCGGTTCTTCATCAACCACACGCCCTTCAACAGCGACGTGATCACGCCTTCCGGCGGCGGGCTTTTGCCTTCGCTCATGATCGGCTTCGGGCTGCTCTTGTGATAGGCGGCAAAATACAGGGGCTGCGCTTCGAAATGGTGGCGCAAAAAGCCGGTCTGCCCCTTCAAGCTGACGACCTGCTTCCATGCGTCGCTGTCGGGGTTGCGCTCGATCAACCGCTCGATGATCGCGCGCTGTTCGCTGTAGCGCTTGTACACGGCGTTGAACTGCGCCCGATTGATATTGCCCTGCGCGAATTCATCCGCGACAAATTCCATCTTGGCGCGCAGCATATTCAGCGCCGAGGTCGGGGAGGTGGTCAGCGCATCGCCTTCGGCGAACGGCGGCGCGGGTGTGTTTGAAGGCTCAGGCGGCACGGATTGCGGCGCAGACTGCGGGGCGGCAGGGCGAATCGGTGAGCGCTTCGACTCCGTCGGCGGATTGTCACGATTAGAGGTAGGATCATCCATTGCGCGTCACCTACATTTCAAGAACCTCACATTTCTCACATTATAGTCGGATTTGCTATACTTGCTGACAATTTCAAGGTGAGCAGCCTATGACCTTTCGACCAATTCATGCCGGTCTGACCTTTACGGAAGACCATATCAACAGCGCGCGGCGCAACCGGGATCGTGAACCGTTCCGCGCGACATACCTGATGCTCAACGAGCGCGAACAAACCGGAGCATCGTCAGCGCAGTGGGACGCCTTCCGCTACCGCTTCACCGCCGACGAACGCGCGGGCGAACACGGCATCGAAACGCTCATGCGGCACATCGACGAGCCGCTGTCGGAAGATGTGACCTACCTCGCCTCGGTCGCCGAAACGTTCATGCTCACGCAGACCTTCGAACTGCTGCGCGGGCATCCCGCCTTTCGCTATGCCGAGCAGGTGCGCTTCATGAATACGCTTGGGATGCGCGTCAGCACGCTCAGCGCCAGCCCGTACAAGGATACACAGGTCGAGAATCTGTGGATGGCGCTGGCGGTGATGGCAGCAGGCGTGTCGCTCGAACGCGAGGAGATTTTCACGCTCGGCGTGGAAGTCTTCGAGCGCACGATCCGCGATGATGTGTCGCCGCGCGGCTACGTCAACCGCGCCATCGAGGGCAAAGATGGCGGCAGCCTCTACCGGCAGATTCTCTCGTCGGCGGCACTCGTGCTCATGGCGGAGATCGGGACGCACGCCGGAGTCGATCTGTGGAATTTCGCCGTGCGCGGCGTTTCGGTGACGACGACGGCGATTTACCCGATCTACTATTTCTATACACCGGAAAAATGGGAATGGGACGCCGGCATCACGCAAGAAGAGGCGCAGATGCTGTTCCGGCGCTACGGCGGCTACTTGGAGATCGTCAACCGCCGCACGCAGCACCGTGACCTCAAGCCCGTCTTGGAAGACCTGCGCCCGATCTACGATCCGCACGGCGGCGGGTTGACCACGCTGACACACGGCGTCCCCATCAAACGCGGTTTGTTCGGCTGACATGATGGACGGATGAGAGACTGATTATTCGATGGAACGCTTACCGCATGGTGAGCGTTTTTGATTCATGGGTGCACCAGCGTGTGCCCAATCGAATCGGTAGCAGAAAGGTAAAGTCAGGTGAACATCATCCGCATCAGTTTGATCGCCGTAGTGCTGGCGAGCGTCTCTGTTTTTGGAGCCATCGCCCAATCAGAGACGGCGGAGCCGGGCGCTCAGAATTCCCTGAGCGGCACGACATGGCTGCTCACCTTCACCAGCGGCGACGACCACCTCACATCAGTTTTGCCGCAAAGCATGATTACGTTGAGCTTCGAGGACGGCGGTCGCGTCAGTGGTAACGGCGGCTGCAACGGATACAGCGGCACATATACGCTTGGCGAACAGGGTCAGATCGCATTGAGCGAGATCGTCAGCACCCTGCGCGCCTGCGCCGATGAGCAAATGACGATTCAGGAGTCGATCTATCTGTCCGCGCTGAACGGCGTAACCCATTACGAACTCAATGGACGCCAACTAACGCTGCGAATCGCCGACGTAGAAGCGCTGCATTTCGTGAGCGCCGATCAAGACCCGCTGGTCAACACCGCATGGACGCTCTTCACGTCCGATGTTCAGGATGTCGAGGCGACGCCGGAAGCCGGTCTCGACGCCAACGCGCCGACGCTCGAATTCCTTGCCGATAATCAGGCGGCGGGAACAGGCGGATGCAACCGCTACTCGACAACCTACACGTTGGACGGCGCGAACATCACGTTCGGGCAAATCGCCAGCACGCGTATGGCGTGCGAGGGTCTCATGGAGCAGGAACAGGCATTCTTCGACACGCTGGCGACGGCGCAGCGCTACGGCATGACCGGGGATCGGCTGTACATCTGGTCTGAGGATGGACGCCCGCTCACCTTCGTGAAAGTCGAGCAGGCACAGCTTGTCGTCACCCCTCTGAGCGGCGCGCCGGGTACGGAAGTCGAGGTCTCCGGCATGGGTTTTGCGCCCAACAGCGAGATCGTCATCGGTTTTGGTCCGTTTGAAGGCGATGTCTACACGCCGGTTGCCGAGGTTCAAAGTGACACCGACGGCGCGTTCACGGCGACCGTCACCCTTCCGGCGGACGCCGATCCTTCGGTCGAATGGGTCTTCATGGCAGCAGTTCCGGGGACAGCCCGCACCCTATCCGAACCGTTCACCGTGACAGGCGGCTAAGTGCTGTGGGGATGTGCACAAGCACATCCCCAGCTTGCTTAATGTGCTTCTAAACAATCTCCTCCACAATCAACCCATCTTACAATTCATATTATCGAGGATCGGATGATGACGGTACGCGAAAAGGTGGCGATGATCACAGGCGGGGCGTCGGGATTAGGCAAGGCGGCTGCCGAGCGCTTGGCGCGCGAAGGGGCGCAGGTCGCCATTCTGGGGCGCTCGAAGGACGAGAATCGCAAAGCGGCAGAAGAAATCGCGGCGGCGGGCGGGGTCGCAATCCCGGTGACGGCTGACATCAGCTCACCGGACGACATGCAGCGGGCAGTGCAGCAGATCATCGAGCGCTGGGGGCGCTTGGACATCGTCTTCGCCAACGCCGGGATCAATGGTGTATGGGCTCCGATTGAAGACCTGACGCCGGAGGAGTGGCAGAAGACGATCAACATCAACCTGAACGGCACGTTCTACACGATCAAATACGCTGTGCCGTACCTCAAGCGACAGGGCGGTTCGGTCATCATCACATCATCGGTCAACGGGACGCGCATTTTCAGCAACACGGGCGCAACGGCATATTCATCCACGAAAGCCGCGCAGGTGGCGATGGCGAAAATGCTGGCGCTCGAACTCGCCAAGCACAAAATCCGCGTCAACGTGATTTGCCCCGGCGCGATTGAAAGCAAGATCGACGAGAACACCGAGCGGCGCAACGTCGAGCGCGAAAAA
>JACSRG010000263.1 GCA_014879865.1 Anaerolinea sp. | reverse complement strand
CTTCGCCCTGAGGGAGAAGGGGACGGGGGATGAGGGCTACAATGAGTTTGCAGACAGACCCTAAGTACAGATGTAAACTTCGTTGGGGTGTTGCGGTACGTGTGTACGCGCCCTACGGATGGATGTCGAGCCGCTCGATCAACCCGTCAAGCTGCGTGTACAAGGTATCGGGTTCGCCATTGTTCAGCAGCGTGAAATCGGCGATGGCAATCGACCCGCCCTTTTCGAGGTTTTCGATCTCCAGATAATCACGGCGCTCGGCTTCTTCCGCCGTCAGCGGACGTTCCGTGCGCGTCGCCAAGCGCTGGTAACGCAGCGCGCGTTCGCAGACAATCGCCGCCAGCACCATTTGCCCGCCGAAGACTTGGCGCAGCATTTTGTATTCGCTAAAACTGTACAACCCGTCGATGATGATCGTCGGATGGCGTGTCAGCGCGTCTTGCAAATACGGCAGCGCGCGGCGCGCAATCGCGTCCATACCCTCCTCGCGCCGAAATTGTTCACGCACAATCCGTTCGTTTTCCGGCGTGAGCACCCACCCGCGCCGCGCTACTTCATCGACTACAATTTGACCAAAGCGGAACTGATAGAATCCGCGTTGATGGAGATGCGCCGCACACAGGGATTTGCCTGAACCCGGCATCCCAACCAGCGCCAAAGCAGAGATCATGTTGTTCACGTTGTTGCTCGCCTTCCCACCAAAACCGCCAAATTATACATCATGTCAGGGCGGCAGGAACAAGACCGCGTTATAATCGAAGGTATGAACAACGACTCTCCGATCAACCCTTACCACAACGGCAGCGACGACTCGGTTGGCAGCGCGCCGTTTGCCGGACGGCAGGATGCTTTTGGACGCCTGTACGCCTTAATCACCGATCCTGCGCGCACCGAAGCCTTTCTGTTCCTCGGGCGCAAAGGTGTCGGCAAAACCGCACTCCTCCACGCCATCGCGGGGATTTACAGGGATGTAGGTGTGAGCGTGCTCGTGCCGCTGCGCGAAGCGGAGATCGCCGACGAATCGGCGTGGCTGCTGGCGCTGGCGCAGAGCATCACCGCCATGCTCGTGGAACAGGGGTTCACGCTCACGCGTCTGGCGAACATCGAAGAACCGGGCGACGATCTGCGCGCATGGTTCAGCGCGACGTTCTTGCCGCACGTCTTCGCGGTGCTGCGAACACGCCAGTTGTTCCTGCTGTTCGACGATGCCGAGTATCTGATCAGGGCACTCCCGGCGGACATCTTCCCGTATCTTGCCGATTTGCTGGCGAAACATCGCCATGTGCAGATGGTCTTCACGCTGGACACCGAACATGAGGACGACGTGCCGCGTTTCGGGACGTTGATCTCGTATGCGACGATCTACCGCCTCGGCAATCTCGCGCCGGATGCGGTCAAGTGGCTGATGAATGCCCCGACCAACGATTACTACCGTGTGCCGGAAGAAGTTACGGCGGCAGTCTACCGGCAGACCGGCGGCGAACCGACCGCGAGTCAGCGCTTCGGGCGGGTCTTCTTTCAACGCTGGTACGATTCGCCTGACCTCAACGTGATTACGCCGGACGATGTGAAGACGGCAGCAGCGAAAATCTACGGCGAACTGCGCCTGAACTTGCGCTTGGTCTGGGATCGGCTGAATGCGAATGAACGCCTCGTGCTGACTGCGATCAGCGGTTCGCTCTTCGACGACCCGATTGGCACGATCACAGCGGATTCGCTGCAAGCGTGGCTGGTCGAGACGGATTACCCGCTGGATACGACGGCGATTAACGCGGCGCTGCGCGGGCTGGAATACCGCGAACTGCTCACCAACACGGCGAACGGCATCGTGCTGACATCTGAACTCATGAAAACGTGGCTGCTGGAAAACGCGCGCACGGTCAGCCGCGCGCCGCTGATCCCCGCGGGAACGCCTGCGGCACAGGTCGATCTGGCGCGCGGACGGTTCGGTTTGCCCCGCACGGTCAGCCCGCGTGTTATCCGCCTGCTGCTGATCGCACTGGCGCTGTTGATCATCGCCAATATCATCGCGCTCGCGCTGGTCAACAGCAATCCGCCGACGATCCTCGTCACGGGGACGCCGCCGGCAACGGTCACACTCGCCGCGCCGACCCCGACGCCGTAACGTTACTCGCCTAAATCAACCCGGCATTCACCCGCATTGACCGGGCATTGTGCCAGCAGTTCATCGCCGCGCAGGACTTGGAACGCTGCGTCCGGCACGGTGCTGTTCAGCCAGAACTGACGCGACGGCACGGCTTGGAAGAACCCGCGCAGCGCTATACACGACTCCGGGCGATCCGGCTGTGAAATCGCCG
>JACSRG010000678.1 GCA_014879865.1 Anaerolinea sp. | reverse complement strand
GCTGCCCGCACCGCCGTGAACGTGCACGTCGATGAAACCCGGCAGCAGCGTCCGCTCCTCCGCGTCGATTAAGTGCGCGGCGGGCGGGGGTGCTCCATGACCGTAAGCAGTGATCCGACCATCATGGACGATCAACCACCCATGTGGGATCACACGGTCAATACAAACAATGGTCGCATTTGCAATAACAGTAGAGGCAGCCGGAATCAAAATAATTCACCCCAATCATTTATCCTCATGGTAGGTTCAGAAAGGGATCGGCGCAACTACATAAAAAGGTTGTTATCGTTTAACGAACTGTTCTGTAACTACGCGGAAGAGCGCGGGAGGTGGTATAGTCACCGCGACCGGAGGCGCGCGGGAGGCGGTGCGGATGAATGTGTTGATTCTTGATGTCGGAAGTTCATCGGTGCGGGCGATCATTTTCAGCGAAGATGGCGCAATTCAGAAGAGCGCGAAAGTGCCGTACAAGTTCACGACCACGCCTCCCGGGGCGGCAGTGATCGACGCCGAAGAACTGCGCGGTTTGGTCGAGCGCTGTCTCGACGAAGTGCTCGTCAGCAGTCCTGAGATCGCGGCGGTGGGGATCGATACGTTCGTCGGCAATGTGCTTGGGGTCGATGGGGCGGGACGCGCTGTGACGCCGATTTACACCTACGCCGATACACGCAGCGCCGATGATGTGATCGCGCTGCGTGCGCAGATCGACGTGCGCGCGATGCACGAGCGGACAGGCGTCGTCCATCACACAGCATATCTGCCCGCTCGTCTGCATTGGCTGCGACGAGTCGATCCGGTCGGATTTGCCAGCGCCGTCCACTGGATCGACGCGGGCACGTATCTTTACCGGCGCTGGTTCGGGGACGAGCGCATCCCGATGAGCTATTCGGTCGCCTCGTGGAGCGGGATGCTCAACCGGGAGTCGCTGGGGTGGGATGCGCGCTGGCTGACCTTGCTCGATCTACCGGAGTCACTGTTCCCTGCACTCGCCGACTACACCACAGCGGCGCGCGGGTTGGTCGGAGACTACGCCCGGCGCTGGCGCACGCTCGCTCATGTCCCGTTTTTTCTGGCGGTCGGAGATGGGGCAGCAGCCAACATTGGATCGGATTGCGATGAACCAAACCGGATCGCTTTAACGCTTGGGACGACGGCGGCGCTGCGCATAGTCAGTAATGAGCGTCGCCCCCATGTGCCGTTTGGCTTGTGGCATTACCGCGTCGATGCCGAGCGCCATTTGATCGGCGGGGCGACGACCGAAGGCGGGAACATCTTCCAATGGGCGCGGGAAACACTGCGACTCGACCTTACGCCCGATCTTGATGCTGAATTCGCCCGGCGTCCGGCGGACGGACACGGACTCACCTTTTTGCCCTTGCTGGCAGGGGAGCGCAGCCCCGGATGGTCAGCCAACGCAACCGGGACAATCGCCGGTCTGCGCCTGTCTACGACGCCGTTTGATCTGCTGCAAGCGGCACTGGAAGGCGTGGCGCTCCGTTTGGCAACCATCGCCGATCAACTGGCGACGCCGGACGCCGCGGTGATCGGCAGCGGCGGCGCGTTGTCTCCGGTCTGGGCGCAAATCATCGCCGACGCACTCAACCGTCCGGTCAGTGTGCTGGCATCAGAGAAAGTCATCACGGCATGGGGGACAGCGCGCTTGGTCTACGAGGCGCTTGGCGTAACGCTTGGGGCTGCGCAGTCCGAGATCGGCGCGGTGTATTCGCCGCGTCCCGATCAGGTTGTCCGATTGGCGGCAGCAAAACAACGTCAGCACGAATTGTATCGTTTACTTTACGCGTAAAGCGGTATAATGCGGCAAGACCATGTGCTGACTAAAGGTTCATACGGATTTTGTTAAATCTAGTTTAAGACGACTCGCAAGAGTCTTAACTTGACGAATCCAACAAAATCCAAAAATTGGTATATAACTCACCAAATATCCCACGCTGAAAAAGGACGGTCATGAAGCCGCTGACGATTCTCTTCCTATCCAGCTCGTTCAAAGGCGAGGTGATGCTGCGCACAGCGAAGCAGCTTGGCTGTCGTGTCATTCTGCTTACGGAAGCTTCGCTTCAAGGCGAACCTTGGCCCCGCGAGTCGATTGACGAGTTCATCACCACGCCCGATCTCCGCCGCTATCAAGATGTCATCAACACCATCACCTACATGTGCCGGGGCTGGCAGATCGACCATATCTTGCCGCTGGACGAATTCGAGGTCGAACTGGTCGCCATGCTGCGCGAGCATTTGCGCCTGCCGGGGATGGGAATCACCGCCGTGCGCAATTTCCGCGACAAACTGGTGATGCGCGAGAAGGCGGACAAAGCCGG
>JACSRG010000222.1 GCA_014879865.1 Anaerolinea sp. | reverse complement strand
CTCATACGGTCCCGTCGCCATGAGGTTGGCATTGCCGAGCACCTTGCTGGACGTGTAGTTGTATGCCCCCGCGTCGGCGACGATGCGCGCCTCAATCGCGACCAGCTTGCCCGCTTTCGTCGCCCCCCACTTGGCGCGAATCCGCATCGGGTGGCGCTTGTGATGATACAAAATCGACTCTTCGCGACTCCAGATGATCTTGACGGGACGCTGCACGCGCTGTGCCGCCAGCGCCAGCACGATCTGCACCGACATATCTTCGCGCCCGCCGAACGCGCCGCCAATCGCCGGGTAAATTACGCGGACTTGGTCTTCAGGGAGTCCGAGTGCGTGCGCGATCAAGTATTGATCTTCATGCGTCCACTGGCCGGCGACGATCACCGTCACCCGTCCCTGCTCGTCGATGTAACCGAGACCGGCTTCCGGCTGCAAATAGGCGTGTTCCTGATACCCCGTCGAGAATTCCCCTTCGACAATCACATCCGCCTGCGCCCAACCCCCCGCCAGATCGCCCTTGCGAATGCGGTAATACTGTTCGATGTTGTGGGGTCTGTCCTCGTGAAGCTGCGGCGCTCCGTCGAGCATTGCCAGTTCGGGATCAAACACCGGCGGCAAATCCTCGTACTCGATCTGGATCAGCTTGACGGCGTGCGCGGCAATCGCCTCGGTCTCGGCGACGACCAGCGCGATGTTGTCCATGTAGCAGCGCACGGTATCGGCGTCGGCGATGGTGCTGCCGGGACCACAGAGCACCGGCTGATCTTTGGTGACCAAGCCGTATTCGTTGCAGGGCACATCTTTCGCCGTCAAAACAGCAACCACACCGGGAAACGACTCGGCGGCGCTCGTGTCAATCGCCTTGATCCGGGCGTGGGCGCGGTCGCTGAAGCGAATCTTCATCCATAACTGCCCGTCAAGGTCGATGTCGCCGGGATACAACGCCTCACCGGTGACCTTGCCGAGCGCATCAATGCGGCGGATACTCTTCCCGACCGCAAACGGTTGTTCCTTGTCCACAATCAAGCTCCTCGCTGCCCTGCGTCGCCGTGGGGCGCAGGGGGGAAAGTCATTCAGCCGGGGACGGGCGTGACCAGCGGCTTGAGCGTCCGCATCCGCTCCGCTTCCTTGCTGAAAATACGCTGTAAAATGGCGACGGAGGTCGCGTAAGTGGGGTCAACCCCGGAGTAGCTGAGGTTCGTCCCCAGATTCTTGCCTTTGGTGAACGGGGTATCCGACGCGTAGTGCAAAATGCCGATGTCAAACGGCGCGCCGTAGAGCGTGACGATCTCGTTTTGCGGGTGACGTTTCGGGCGCACCGCCTCGTACACGCTCGACAGATACGGACCCCCTTCCATCTCGATGACGGTGTAGCCTTCCTGATAAAACACGCTCATGTAACGCGAATTTTGCAGGAACGTCCCCAGCGCGCTGATCGCTTTCTGGTTATCCAGCACCGTGCCGTATGCCATGAAGGGCGCGACATCCTGCGCCGTGAAGCAGTTGTTGAACAGATAGGTATTCTGCGAGTGTTCGTCGTGGACGACGTTCGAGATCATCACGTCGCCGATGCGCCCGTTGAGCGTTGCCGCCTTGCCCATGATATACACGCCGACAAGGTGCGCCACCTGTTCGCTCAGGCGGGTCAGCAGTTCATATGCGCCCAAGCCAAGCGGATAATCGATGTTGATGATCAGGGCGTCGCTGTTCGACAGCCAAGACAGATCGCGCTCCGACGACACGCGCGGATCGAGCCAGTCCGCCCGCAGCTTGTTCAGCTCGATGACCTGCGTCTCCATGTCGAAGCCATGCTGACTGGGGATGCGGTGAATCCCGATGGTCTGCTCGTCTTGCGCCATCTGGCTGCGCGGGTCGTTGCCTTCGTCGCTTAAGTACTTCTTGAGGACGTAGTACAGAAAATTGTGCTTGTGCGTCAGTCCCCGGTTCGCCAGTGTCGCCTGATATTCCTTGTGCAGATTGTGATGTCCGCGCGTCTGAATGTAGTGGAGGATATTCTTCTCTTCGCGGATCGCGAATCCGGTCAGCGGATTGATCAGTGAATGGGTGTTGCTCGACACGAAATACACCGGACGCTCGTAGATGTTGACGGCGCTGCCCACCTGACCGCAGACCTCGTCCCACCAATGCGCCGTTGCGCGGCGGTAGGCTGCCAGCGATCCGGCGATCAAGCGCACGCCGAACTGCTTGCGCGCGTGCGCCATCCGGTCGAGCGTCTGGATGAAGCGATTGCCCCACGCCACTTCCAAGCGTCGTAAATCCACCGGTTCCATGTGCAGCGCATGCGCCAGCATTTCCAGTTCAGAGTCGGTCAGCGGGTCGA
>JACSRG010000094.1 GCA_014879865.1 Anaerolinea sp. | reverse complement strand
CAAATCCTCGCGCTTGAGGTAGATTTGCGCCCCGCCGAGGTGTTCGCTCAAGCGCCCCGCGTAGGTGACGGGCGTCGGGCGTCCGGTGTAGGTCGTCTGTAGATGCGCCAGCCGGTGCTGAAATTCGGCGTCCGCCATCGCCTCACGGTAGGCGATCACCAGTTCGTCCAGCGCGGGGATCAGCGTTTCGGGGACGAAGCGCCCGCCGAAGTCGCCGTAATAGCCGCGCTCGTCAGGAACGTTGGTTGTCCCCGTTTTGATGTATGGTTCAAACATCTGTATTTCCTCAATACTATTGTGGCTCAACACCTCTAGCCTCAAGCTAGGTCAAGAGCGTACCATCGTAGGGATCGAGCAGATAGATTCCGGGAAAACTCTCCAGCACCTCAACAACAAAGACATAATCATTGAAGTGGGTCATGCTCGGGTCAGGATCGGCAGCGGTGCTCACATGACGTGTGCATTTTGTCATACCCAACTTATCCTCAGCTTCAACTTTAGCATGTTGTGCGATCTCTTCGGACACGCTAAGCACATCGTCGCCATCCGACCAAAAGATTCGAATTGACCAATCTTGATACCGTAATTCACAGGTGGTAGCTGTTCGTATGATTTCGGGCAAGAGATTGCGTTGACTGAATTTGACACGAACCGCCGCCACAATGCTTTCAAAATCCACGTTTACTTCAGGGGGGACAAGTCCAATCACACGGTATTGGTATCCCATGGCGCTAATCAACCTCCATTGCCGCTTCAATGAATGCTTTGACCTTCGCCGGGTCTTTGCGTCCGGGCTGATCGCCTTCGACGCCGCTGGCGACATCCACGCCCCACGGCTGAACGGCGGCAATCCGCGCCGCGACGTTGTCCGGCGTCAAGCCGCCCGCCAGCATCAAACGCGGGGTCGCCGCTTTGACTTCCAGCGCGATGGCGTCCGCTGCCTGTTCGCCCGTCCCGCCGTATTCCCCCGCCTTGTACGCATCCAATAAGATCGACGGGATGCGCGGATCGGTCAGCGCGAACTGCCCGTAATAGCGCGTGTCTTCCAGCGCCTCGGCGGTATTGCGCGGACGGATCGCCTTGAACGCGATCCCGCGCAGCTCGCGCAGCATCTCGAACGACTCGTCGCCGCTCAACTGCGCGAAGTTCAAGCCGACCTGCTCCATCGTCAGCGAGACGCGGCTCACGAGGTCGTTGACGAACACGCCGACCAGCAGCGGACATTCTGCGCCAAGTTCCGCGCGCAGCGCCACGCACAGCGTCCGCGCCGCCGCCGGTTCGATGTAGCGGGCGCTGCGCTTGAAGAAGTTAAAGCCAAGCATGTCCGCGCCCGCTTCGGCAGCCATACGCGCATCATCCAGCGTCGTGATCCCGCAGATTTTCACTATTGTCATGGTCAAATCGTCCGTTTCACGCGGCTAAAAGCCTGCACCTGATCGGCGATATTACCCGCTTTGACCAAGCCTTCGCCAACCAGCACCGCGTGCGCGCCGACTGCGCTCATCGTCCCCACGTCCGCCAGCGACCGGATCGCGCTCTCCGCGACCAGCGTCACGTCCGGCGGCAGCAGCTTGGCGATGCGTCCGGTGATACCCAAGTCCTCGTGGAAGGTCTTGAGGTCACGGTTATTCACGCCGATCAGCCGCGCGCCGATCTTCAGCGCACGTTCCAGTTCCGACTCGTTGTGGACTTCGACCAGCGCCGCCATACCGAGCGCCGTGATCTGCGCGTGCAAGTCCGCGATCTGTGCGTCTTCGAGCGCCGCGACGATCAGCAGGATCGCGTCCGCGCCCGCCGCCCGCCCCTCATAGACCTGCGCCGCGTCGATAATGAAGTCCTTGCGCAGCACCGGCAAACTCACCGCGCTGCGCACCGCGCGCAGGTAGTCGAGGTGTCCCTGAAAGAAGTCTTGATCGGTCAGGATCGAGATCGCCGCCGCGCCGTTGTCCGAATAGATGCGCCCCAAGCCCACCGGATCGAAGTCCGCGATCAGCACGCCTTTGCTCGGCGACGCCTTCTTGATCTCCGCAATCAACGCGACGGTGTCACGATGCAGCGCCCCGGCGAAGTCACGCGGCGGCGGCGCGCCTTCCGCCCCGGTGCGCAGCGCCGCCAGCGAAATAACAGCCAGCAGCGCGGCGACTTCTTCCACCTTGCGGGCGAGGATTTTGTCTAGGATGGTGTCGGTCTTGACGAACATAAGAACCTTTCAAACGCCCCTCAACCTTACCCTTCTGAAAACATCGCCTGTAGTAGGGGCATGATAATGCTCTCTAACTAGGGTCTGTCTGCAAACTCATTGTAGCCCTCATCCCCCGTCCCCTTCTCCCTCAGGGCGAAGG
>JACSRG010000914.1 GCA_014879865.1 Anaerolinea sp. | reverse complement strand
GCCATGTCGTTGGGGTTGGCGGCGACATCGTCGTTATCCGGGTTGTTCTCGGTTTCAAAGGCGAGGAGATCGACGAAGGCGGTTTCTTCCAGCGTTGTCCGGTCGTAGCCGACCAAACCGGTGTGCCGCCGCTCGGTGTAGTCGGTCGGTCCCTGACCGAGCAGCACCCAGATCGTGTCGTCGGTCACGGCGACATCGGACGCGCCGACGAAGCTCTGGAAGTATTCCATGCTGAGCAAGCCGGAGACCAATTCGGTGGGAGCGTCCGCGTTCTGCTCAAGTGTCCAGATGCGGCTGGAATCACCGATGGTGACGGGTCCGAATGCGCCATCCGCCGTTTCGTCGCCGCCGCTGCCGGCTTCGACAATATAGAGCGTCCCGGCATCGTCGAAGTAGAGGGCGCGGGGGTTGTTCAAGCCATCGACGATGGCTTCGTCTTGTGCGGAAACAACGGAAACAGCGAGCACGATCAGCAGGAGTAAACCCAATACCTTACGCATAACCTAGTCCTTTACTCAGTGTACGACTCTCTCCTATCGTCCTGATCCGGGGGTTTGGATGTATGGATTTTGTTTAGAACTGCTGGCGGGCTATAGTCATGGGAGTAAAAAGTGCAAAGTGGAAAGTAAAATCAGATCGTTACTTTCAACTTTCCACTTTCAACTTGGATTTGGTACTCTCTAGGGGACTCCTATGGACTGGCATACCAACGCGATTTTCTACGAATTGTATTTACGCGCCTTCAACGATGGCAACGGCGATGGACATGGCGACTTCACCGGGCTGCGCCAGCGGCTCGACTATTTGCAGTGGCTCGGCGTAGACTGCATCTGGCTGCTGCCGATCAACCAATCGCCGCTCAAGGACGACGGCTACGACGTATCGAGCTACTACGGCATCCACCCGACGTATGGTCAGCTTGAAGACTTCATGATGACGCTGGACGAAGTTCACCGCCGGGGCATGAAGCTGATCGTGGACATCGTCATGAATCACACGTCGGATCAGCATCCGTGGTTTCAGGAATCGCGGCGCGCGAAGGACTCGCCGCTGCGCGATTTCTACGTGTGGACGGATGACACGGACAAGTACAAAGAGGCGCGCATCATTTTCCTTGACACGGAACGCTCGAACTGGGCATACAGCGCGAGTACCGGGCAGTATTACTGGCATCGCTTTTACAGCAGCCAGCCGGATTTGAACTACGACAACCCCAAAGTGCAGGAAGAGATGATCCGCGCGGTGCGCTTCTGGCTCGACCTCGGCGTGGATGGCTTCCGGTTGGACGCCGTGCCCTATTTGTTCGAGCGCGAAGGCACGAACAACGAAAATCTGCCGGAAACGCACGAGTTTTTGAAGAAGGTGCGCAAGCTGGTCGATGACGAGTATCCGGGGCGGATGCTGCTGGCGGAGGCGAACCAGTGGCCGCAAGACCTGATGCCGTACTTCGGGGCTGGCGACGAACTGCACATGTGCTTCCACTTCCCGATCATGCCGCGCCTGTACATGGCGCTCGCCAAAGGGGATCGCACGCCCGTGCGCGGTATCTGGGCGAACACGCCGGAAATCCCCGAAAACTGCCAGTGGGCGACCTTCCTGCGCAACCATGACGAATTGACGCTGGAAATGGTCACGGAAGAAGACCGCCAGTTCATGTGGGAGTACTACGCGCCGGATCACCGCGCGCGCTTGAACCTCGGTATTCGCCGCCGCCTCGCGCCGCTGATGGGCAACGACCGGCGCAAGATCGAGCTGATGCACTCGCTGCTGTTCACCATGCCGGGTGCGCCCGTGCTGTACTACGGCGACGAGATCGGCATGGGCGATGATCTCAACCTGCCAGATCGCAACGGCGTCCGCACACCGATGCAGTGGGCGGATGAACCGCACGCGGGCTTCTCGAATACGCAGTCGGATGCGCTCTACGCGCCGGTGATCCGTGACCCGATCTACGGCTTCCAGAATTTGAACGTCGCCAACCAGCAAGCCGATTCCGGGTCGCTGCTGCACCGTATCCGCGAGATGATCCATTTGCGCAAGGAAATGAGCTTCCTCGCACAGGGACGGCTGACATGGTTGGAAGATACGCCGCTGTCGTCGCTGTCGTACTGGCGGAATTCGCCGGAGGGTCGGCTGTTGTGTCTGCACAATCTGGCGGACGAGCCGCTGACGATCAGCGTGCCGGAATGCGAACTGCTGACCGATGTGTTCGCGCCGGACGAGAAGTTCGTCGCGGAGGTGTCGCTGCCGCCGTATGGGTATCGGTGGCTGCGGTACTAGGGTCTGTCTGCAAACTGCCCTCACCCTAAATCCCTCTCCCTGAGGGAGAGGGACTTCACCCCTT
>JACSRG010000383.1 GCA_014879865.1 Anaerolinea sp. | reverse complement strand
GTCTTTACCGCGCGTACTCGACGGCGCGAGTCTCGCGGATCACCTGCACCTTGATCTGACCCGGATACTGCATCGTCTCTTCGATCTTCTTGGCGATTTCGCGTGAGAGGCGCAGCGCCGCGAGGTCGTCAATCGACTCCGGTCGCACGATGATGCGGACTTCGCGCCCGGCTTGCAGCGCGTAGCTCTGTTCCACACCGTCGAAGCTGGTAGCGATTTCCTCGAGTGTCTTGACGCGGCGGATATACGTTTCGAGGCTTTCGCGTCGTGCGCCGGGACGTGCGCCGGAGATGGCGTCCGCCGCTTCGACGATGTATGCCTCGATGCATTCCTGTTCGACTTCGTGGTGATGGCTGGCGACGCAGTTCACGACTTTGGCGTTGACGCCGTAGCGCTTGATGAACTCCGCGCCGATCAGCGCGTGCGTACCTTCGACCTCGTGGTCAATCGCCTTGCCGAGATCGTGGAGCAAGCCGCCCATCTTCGCCAGCATCACGTCGCCGCCCAGTTCCGCCGCGATCATCCCGGCGATGTGCGATGTCTCAATCGAGTGCGCATGCTGGTTCTGCCCGTAGCTCGTGCGGAACTTGAGCCGTCCGAGCAGCTTGAGGATTTCCGGGTGCAGACCGGGGATGCCGGTCTCGTAAGCGGCGCGTTCGCCTTCCTGCTTGATGGTCTGCTCGACTTCGGCGCGCGCGTCTTCGACCAGCTTTTCGATGCGCGCCGGATGAATGCGTCCATCGACCACCAGTTTCGCCAGCGCCCGCTTGGCGACTTCGCGCCGGATCGGGTCAAAGCTGCTAATGGTAACGGCTTCCGGCGTGTCATCGACCACCACATCAACGCCGGTCGCCAGTTCAAAGGCGCGGATATTGCGCCCGTTGCGCCCGATGATGCGCCCCTTCATTTCGTCGCTCGGCAGCGGGACGACGCTCACGGAGATTTCGCTCACGTGCTCGGACGCCAACCGCTGAATCGCCAGCGAGATCACCTCACGCGCGCGTGTGTCGGCTTGCTCGTTGGCTTCGGCTTCTACCTGCCGGATGATGCGCGCCATGTCGTTGCGCGCTTCGGTTTCGGCGAGCTGCATCAGTTCGGCGCGTGCTTCGTCGGTCGTCATCTGGGCGATGCGCTGAAGTTCTTCCAGACGTTCCTCGTGAATCTTCGTCAGTTCTTGCTGCTGCTTGTCCAGCTTGCTCTGGCGCTTGTTGAGGTTCTGCGACCGCTGTTCAAGCTGTTCCAGCCGCTTATCCAAGTCTTCGCGGCGGCGGCGGAGTCGTTCGTCTTCCGCGTCGAGTTCGCGGCGGCGGCGCACGGTGATCTCTTCGGCTTCGTCGATCACCCGTTTGGATTTTTCTTCGGCGTCGCGTAGTGTCGTCTGGGCTTGCAGCGCCGCCCCTTCGACCAGTCGTTGGGCTTCCTGTTCAGCCTGCTGTTTACGGCTGCGCCCCTGTGCTTCTTGCTGGCGGGTCAGCAGTGTAATGCCGACTCCCGCCCCTATTGCGATCCCGATGATGACCGCAACCAGTGCCAGTAGAACATTGTCCATGTCATATGTTGGCGGTTTCGCCTACGAGGCATAGGTTCCCCCCGCCTGCTCCTCTCTGCTCGTGTTAGGTTTCAGTAATGTCGTGCTCATCCCGATCACCATCCTCCGTAAAAAAGTCGGGAGTTTCCGCTTCGATCTCCTCGATCAAGCGGGCGGTGACGCGGCGCGCGTTTTCGAATGAGAAACCGCGCCGTTGTAGAAAGATGTACAGTTTGTCACGAAATCCCCGGCGATCCAGCCCGCGCAGGCGGCGAATGTGCCCCTGTGCGGCGCGGTAAGCCGAGTCTTCGGCGTCAAGATCGGCAAGCACAGCCTGAATGATCGCGTCGGCAATGCCTTTCTGACGCAGTTCATAACGCAGCGCGCGGGGACTCACCGGCTTGAATGAGTTGCGGTTTTGCACCCAGAACGCTGCAAACTGCTGGTCGTCCAGATAACCAAGCGCCGTCAAACGGTCGATGGCGTCGTCGATCACGGCGGGCGGAGTACCCTTCTGGATGAGGTTCTGCCGCACCTCGTAGACACTACGCGGACGCAGTGACAGGAAGCGAGCAGCTTGATCCGTTGCGACGGTGACGGCGGCTTTCTCTTTCAGGGCGTCGATCTCTGCCTCGGAGATCGTCTGCCCCTTCCGCAGCCGCGCCGCTTCGTCCAGACTTAGGCTGAAGGCATACTCACTGTCAATGAAAATGTTGACGCGCTTCTTATTGCGCTTCTGCACTTCAAGGGCGGTAATTATGCCCATTTGGATACACCGCACATATACAAAAAACCGTGATCGCCAGAAACGTGACCACGGCTGGTTTCTCCATCAGGTATGCGGTTGCGCCGCGCAAGCTGCGCTAAACTTTACGGTTTATCCGTTGTTGGCAGAGCCTCATTCAGCTTTTCGATGCTTTGCAGCGATGTTCGCAGCACAAACCGTCGATCCGACGGTATTATTCCAGCTTTCGCGCCGTCATCGAGGGCTTACAGCAGTTCTCTTGGGACGGCGCTGGTGTCGTTTCGGGTTACAATACGACCAGTCTTATAACGAATGATTATCCACCAGTTGAGCGTTTTGCACAACAGGCAAAACCGATATTCTTTTCAGATCAAGGTTAATTCTACTGACATTGGCTAGAATGGAAGCATGACTGACAAAATCCTTGTGACCGGAGGCGGTACATTTCTTGGTGACAGCATCGCGGCGGCGCTGCTGGCGGCGGGCGCAGAGGTGACGCTGCTTGTGCGCCCCGGCGCGGAGGATAACCTCGGCGGGCTGGCGGATCGCGTGCGCGTGTTCACCGGCGACGTGTGGACGCCCGCCAGCTTGAAAGGGCGCGCGCGCGGACACCAGCATGTGATTCATACCGTTGGCGGGCTGCGTGCCGACCCATCGCAGGGCTTGACCTACCAGTGGCTCAATTTCGTCTCGGCGCGCAATGTTGCCAATCTGTGCGTCAACGCGGGTGTGCAGCACTTGGTGCTGATCAGCGGGGCGCGTGCGCCGTGGCTCAATGGGGGGTATATCGCCGCCAAGCGCGAAGCCGAAGACTACATCCAGCGGGTCGGGCTGCGGACGACGATCATCCGCGCGCCGCTCGTCTACCTGCGGGGATCGCGCCGCCCGCTCTTCTACCAACTGATGACGCTGCTCGGCAAAATTCCGCCGATCTCGTGGCTCGGCATGGCGCGCATCGCACCCATGCCCGTCGATGTGCTGGCGCGCGGTGTCGCCCGCTTGACGCTGCAACCGCGCGGCGAGTCGCGCGTCTTCTACGCGGGCGATCTGCGGCGCATGAACTCGATGCGGGAGCAGGAACACGGCAGAGCGAACGAACCGCAGTACATCGACGACAGCACCAAGCCAAAAAACCCGTTCCGGCATCAAAACGAAGAAACACCGTTCGGCTGGACGCCCTCAAGCGACAGCCCATCGGACGATACGCCGTCCAGAGATCGACGACGATAGAGAGGATGCGCTATGCGTCGGGGTGCACCGGGGATTGTCTTTCTCGTACTGGGGATCGTGTTTCTGGCAGTTGGCATGACGAGTCCGGCGGTGGACGCCGTCGCCATTGCCTTCATGGTCTTGGGGATTATATTTCTCGTGCGTTCGCGTTCCGGCAGAGAGTGACTATTCGTCGTCGCTGAACACGTATTCGCGGACGTACAGGTCCGCCCCGAATGCCTGCACACCGTGATCGGCTTCTTCCGGCTCACCCGTCACCGGCAGATCGACGTACACGCCGCCAATCGACTCGAACTGCTCGTCCGGCTGCTCCTGAAATACCTCGACACGTACGCGCACGCGTGTATATTCCCCCGGCGTGATCTCGAAAGCTTGGCTGGCATAGCGGTTCGACAGCACGACGGTGTGTTCGCGTCCCGTGCGCGGTTCGCCATTGAGCACAGACAGGCGAACGTGCAGCGTCACGGGAACAGGGAGCAAGTCTTCGCCCTGCGCGTCGTCGATCCCTACTGTGATCGTCGTCGGTTGGGTCGCCAGCAGACGCTTCGGCGCGGCGACTACCAACCGCCGCTGGACGAAACGCGGCTCGACGGGCAGGTCTTCGCCTTCGGGCGGCATGGACTGCTCATATTCCTGCAAGGCGGCGACGGCTTTCTTACCCTGTTCGGTGAGGCGGTAGACCTGTTCGCCTGCCATTGACAGATAGTTGCGGGTCACCAAACGACGAATGCCTTTGCCAAAGCCTCTGTCGGTCAGCGAAGTCCCGTCGGTGATGTCGTCGGCGTGCGCTGACCCCGCCCCGGTCGCGCCGTAGTAGCGCAGGATGTCGAGGGCTTCCGCCGGGAGTGTTTGCAGATTCAGAGGCATTTCCATAGCGAAGTATCCCCTTGTCCAAGAATAGGTAGGGCATGATATATCATGCCCCTACGGTTAGCTACAAACTGACGACGCGCGCCTGACTCTTGGTCGTTTTGGCGGTGGCGTTGCGGGTATCCACAACCAAGCGGCTGTGATCGACCACATCCTGCCAATTATACGCCGAATGATCGGTAATGATAACAACCGCATCGGCATTTTTAAGCAGTTCCGCGCTGTAGTCGCTGCTTTCCATGATCGCGTTGTCTTCGAGGCGAATCCGCGCCACATGCGGGTCATGGTAGACGAGTTCCGCGCCGAGGTTGTGCAGGAGACCGATCACGTCGAGCGCGGGGCTTTCGCGCACATCATCGACATCGCGCTTGTACGCCACGCCGAGGATCACCAGCTTCGAGCCGCGCACCGATTTGCAATCGTCGTTGAGAGCCTTTGCCACCTTATCGACGACATGATGCGGCATCGAGGTGTTGATTTCGCTGGCGAGTTCGATGAAGCGGGCGTTGTAGTTGAGCGACTTCATCTTCCAGCTCAGGTAGAGCGGGTCAATCGGGATGCAGTGACCGCCCAGACCGGGACCGGGGTAGAAGGGCATGAACCCGAACGGCTTGGATGCGGCGGCGCGGATGACTTCCCACACGTCGATGCCGAGCTTGTCGCACATCAGCGCCATTTCGTTGACCAGACCGATATTCACGGCGCGGAAGGTGTTTTCGAGCAGCTTGACCATCTCCGCTGCTGCCGGTGACGAGACCGGCACGACTTGATCGACCGCCGCGCTGTACAGCGTTTTGACGACTTCGACGCAGTCGGGGGTCACGCCGCCAACCACCTTCGGCGTGTTGCGAACACCGTACTTGGGATTTGCCGGATCGATGCGTTCGGGCGAGAAGGCGACAAACACGTTCACGCCGGGGGTGAAACCCGCCTCCGCGAGACGCGGAATCACGAGTTCGTCGGTCGTGCCGGGGTAGGTCGTGCTTTCGAGGA
This sequence comes from Anaerolinea sp., assembly GCA_014879865.1. Classification (GTDB taxonomy): domain Bacteria; phylum Chloroflexota; class Anaerolineae; order Aggregatilineales; family Phototrophicaceae; genus Flexifilum. The sequence goes on along the minus strand of JACSRG010000383.1, from coordinate 7,909 downwards.
CGATCAACATCCCTTCGTGGCACACTTCCGCGACAGCATTGACCGAATCGATCACGTAGGACATATCCGGGTCTTTGGTTTGGCGGAGCGGCGTCGGCACACAAATGCTGACCGTATCGGCAGCGCTCAGCGCGTCATACGTCGTGCTGGCACGGAACTTACCCTGCTCGACCAGCGGTTTCACACGGGCAGTAGGGATGTCCGGGATGTAGCTCTCACCCCGGTTGAGCGAGTCCACCTTCGCGGCGCTGAGATCGATGCCGATCACGTTGAATCCCACTTCGGCGAATTCAACCGCCAGCGGCAGCCCGACATAGCCTAAGCCGACGATTCCGACCGTTGCTTGCCGGGAGTTCAAACGATCCAGCAGTTGTTGTTTGATGGTCATGAGGAAGAAATCTCCAACATACGAATTCTTACGCATTATATCCTTGCGACCTTGCGCCTTCAATTGGATGAATCTTCATACTTCCTGCTTTGCTTGACAGACCGTAATACTCGGCATACTATTCTTAATATAACAGAGAGCACCAAAGTGAGGTTTCTCCCATGACGGATCAGACGACTCCTCCGCCTGCACCGCTCCCGCCGACAGGCGATTCAGCCCCACTTGGCGGCAGCGCGCCAGTCAACGCAGCAAAAACGCCGCCCCCTGCCGCACCGACGAACTCCCAGTACAAAGGCAAACGCCCCGCGCTGCTCAAAGAAATGCCCTACTGGTGGAAAGTGCCACAGCCGGATACCGAATTCAAGCTCATCACGCATGAAGATATCGATAACCTTGTCAATACGAAAGGCATCGACCCGGAAGTCGCCAAAACGATCAAACAAGACCTTGATTTTCTCGAAAAGGAACTGATGCGCCTGTTCCGCGAGCGCGACTACCTCGCCAAGCTGCATCAAAACCGTTATCGTCTTTACCAGATACTTTATATCTTACTGGCGGCGCTGGCAGGGGCGTTTGGTGGTTGGCAAGCCCTATCCATCGAACGCAACCCCGGGGTTGTGCCATTCTTGGCGACCGCCGAGACGGTCGTCGCGCTGATCGTCGCCTTTTTAGCGACCGTCGGCGGGCGCGAACCCGCCATGCCGCTCTACTTGAATAACCGCCGCGCCGCCGAAGAACTGCGCCGCGAATTCTTCCGCTACATCACCCATCTACCCCCGTATGACGACGACAATGTCGTCCGGCGCAAACTCAGTTTGTCGCAGCGCGCCGCCGACATCAGCCGGAACGTTTACCCGCAGCCCACCAAACCGAACAGCAACGGCAGCTAAGGGAGGAAACCGACATGACCCAGAAACTTACCGCTGCTCAAATGCGGGGCGTGTACGAACTGTTCAACGAACACGCGCTGGAAGATCAGCGCCGTTATTATAAATCGGCGGTGGATCGCTATCGCCGGGCTTCGATCTGGGCAAACCGCCTTCGAGCGCTCGCCGCGCTCGTCACCGGTCTCGCGGCGGCGGTGGTCGGCTTGCTCTTGTCCGTCAACCAGACCTGCTTCCCGACTGAATCCGCAATCCCGGCAGAATGCACGGCGGTGCGGGCAGTCGTCGATCTGTCGCTGCTCGGCGCGGTCATCGCTCCGGCAGTCGGCGCGGCGTTCACCACGCTGATCGGCTTGTACCAGTGGGATCGTATGATCGCGTTGTACGAGTCCGCGCTGGAAAACCTCGACGTAGCGGACGCACAGTCTCCTATCGAGGACATGGACGACGCTGCATACTATGACGCGCTGCTCAACTATGCGGGCGGAACGTTGATGGTGATGAGCGACGAGACGGCTCAATGGGGACAGTTGACCAAGCCGCCGCAGACTCTCATCGATTTTGTGGACAAGACGATCAAAGTGGATACTGATACGGAGAACGAGCCGCCAGCGGATAATACTCCGTAGACACCAAGTTAAGCGCGTCCCCGCCCCGAATTCGAGGCGGGGACGGACTGTTCACCCTGTTGGGAAAATTTTGCCCGGATTCAAAATCCCATTCGGATCAAGCGAGTCCTTGATCACCCGCATCACGTCGAGCGCCGCGCCGTGCTCGTAGGGCATGTACTTCGCCTTGCCGATGCCGACGCCGTGCTCGCCGGTCGCCGTGCCGCCCAACGCGAGCGCCTTCATGACGATTTCGCCGTTCAGCCGCATCGACCGCTCGAAGCTCTCCGGGGACGCGTAGGGGAATTCGACGTGCACATTGCCATCGCCCGCGTGACCGATCATGTAGGCGGTCGCCCCGTCGCGCCGCGTGACCTCGCCGACGAAGGCGATCAATTCGGGGTAGGCGCTGATCGGCACGGCAACATCCATAATGAAGAACTGCTGATCGGGATGCGAACGCACCATGATCTCATAGGAGTGGTGGCGCGCGTGCCAGATGCGTTTGCGCTCGCCGGGATCAGTGGTGGCGCGGAAGTCGATCACGCCCATTTCGGCGCAGATTTCGCGCACCGCTTCCAGCCCCGTTTCGAGCGTGGCGGGCAGGGCGGCATGGAACTCCATAAACAGTGTCGGGTAATCCTTCAGGTCAACGCCTTCGGCTTCGCGCAGCATCTTGGCGTGTGTCGCGTCGATGAATTCGAGCGCCGCCGGGTCAAGCCCGCTGCCGCGCACGGCGACGACGGTCTGCACCGCCGCTTCGACGGTCGGGAAATGGGCGACAACCGCGCTCATGTGCTCTGGCACAGGGACGAGTTTGAGCGTCGCCTCGGTGATTATGCCGAGCGTCCCCTCACTGCCGACGATCAGGTGCAGCAGGTCATAGCCTGAAGCCTGCTTGATCGAGCGCGACCCGACGGTAATCAAGCGTCCGTCCGCCAGCGCGACCTGCATCCGCAGTACGTTATCCTTGCTCGCGCCGTATTTGACTGTGCGGATTCCGGCGGCGTTGTTCGCCAGCATCCCGCCGACGGTCGCATTCGCGCCGGGGTCAGGCGGGAAGAACAAGCCGAACCGCGCGAGTTCCGCATTGAGGTCTTTGTGACCGATCCCCGGCTGCACCGTGACCTGAAAATCGTCGGCGTGGAGCGCGACGATCTTGTTCATGCGCTCGAACGACATGAGAATCCCACCGCACACCGGGATCGAGTTGCCCTCCAAGCCCGTGCCGACGCCCCATGGCGTGACCGGGATGCGCCGTTCATTCGCCAGTTTGAGGACATCCGCGACTCCCTGTGCGGTCGTGGGGTAGATGACCACTTCGGCGGCGTGCGCCGCGTGATGTGACTGATCGCGCGCGTGCAGTTCGATTTCCGCCTGCGCGACGCTGACCGCATCCGCGCCCAACAGCCCGCGCAGCGCTTCGACGATTTCCGGCGTGACCGGGGAATATGAATTCATGACGATAGCCCTTCAAGTTGGTTGTAGCCTGCATCTAGATCATACACGATCTCTTGCCGGGGGATCGGGCTTAGATTATGATGCTGCTGCGTGGAACAGAACAACTCGCACTCACTAAGCGGTCGATTGAGAGGCAGTATGTTTGATTTCTTGAAGCGCGTACTGGGGGGCAGTCAGCCGCACCCGCTTGATGCCAGACAAGCATCGCTGCCAGCGGATGCGGGCGATCTCCCGACGCCGCCGCCCGTCAAGCCGAAGGTGCTGGCGATCATCCACAACCCGATAACGCCGAACGGCATGAAAGCACAGTCCGCGTATCGCTGGAACGATCCCGACCGGCTGATGCGCGAATACGGCGACGACATCGCGGCGATCAGTCATGGTTACGCACAATACCAGATCGTCGAGCGGATCGAAGCGGACGAGTTCCCGCTCAAGTTGGATGGTTTCCGCTACACGCCGGAGACGTTCGACCGCGCATGGAAGTCGCGCCAGTTCCACCAGCCTGATGCGGTCGATTACCTCGCGCTGGTCAAGCAGTTCCGCATGATCGAACGGGTCAACGCCGGGGAGATCGACGAGGTATGGCTGATGGGCTTCCCCTACTGCGGCTACTACGAGTCGATCATGGCGGGACCGGGCGCATTCTGGTGCAACGCGCCGCCGCTCAAAGGGACGGAGTCGGCACAGCGCCGCTTCGTAATCATGGGCTTCAATTATGAGCGTGGCGTCGGGGAAATGCTCGAAGACATGGGACACCGCGCCGAGTCGATCCTGTCGAAGGTCTACGAGCGGGTTACGCCGAACCTGTGGGAGCGCTTCATCCGCTACGACAAGACGCACCCCGGTCAAGCCGAGTGCGGCAACGTGCATTTCGCGCCCAACAGCGTCAAAGATTACGATTGGGGCAATCCGCGTCCTGTGCCGTCGCGCTGTGATACGTGGCTCAAGTTCCCGAACTTGGACGGTCAGCCGCGCATGGTCGATGCGCGCGAGTGGGGCGGCGGCGACATCCGCGCGCATCACCGCTGGTGGATGAGCCGCTTCCCCCATATGGTCGGGGAAAGCGGCGGCATTGCGTGGAACTGGTGGGAATACGTGATCGACCCGAACCGGGTCAGAGCGAGTTAACCGTAGCGAACGCAGCGAAAATCACTGTGTTCTCTGCGGTTGACTGCTTTTCTTTACCGCCCGATAGCGCTGGAGTGTTCGGCGCGGGCGTTTTCGATCAAGCGCACCGTCGCGTTGAGTTCCTTGCGCCGCGCTTCGACCAGCGCGTTGACCATCTTGCTTTGCACGGTGAGCGCATCGGTCAGTCCGTCGATCTTACGGTGCAGGTCGGCGATTTCAACCTCGTTCTTGAGATTGACCTGAAAATCATTCTGAGCAACCGCTCGATCTTTAGCTGATTGACGGTTCTGCGCCATGAGGATCACCGGGGCTTGCAGCGCCGCAAGGGTACTGAGCGTGAGGTTGAGCAGAATGAACGGAAACGGGTCGAAGGCTTGTCCCCCCAACACGCCGTTGACGATGATCCAGACGACCATCAGCCCGCCGAAGCAGAGGATGAACGTCCAGCTACCGGCGAACGTCGCGAGCTTGTCCGCCATGCGGTCGCCGAATGAGGCGCGCTCGTCAATATCTTCGTACACGTCGTCGGTGACGATGTGCGGGCGCAGTCCACGAATCAGGGCTTGCGCTTCCGGGCTGAGCAGGTTGTCGAGTTCCTCGATCTCGTCGATGAGGTCTTGGATCACTTGATCATCGGCATCGGTGGGCGCGACAATCCGATTGAGCAGCAGGTCGTTGTACATGAGAACCCCCTTGTGCAAACTCGTGGCAGACACAGCGGCACAGCCACAGTATCAGCCGTTACTCGATGAGTTAGGTTGTTGGTGAACAGGGGTCGTCTCCGCCCGGTCATTGCCCTGATGTATCAGGGTCGGCAATAACGCTCACGCGCTATCGCCCCGGACGTGCTAAAAGGGGTTAGCGGGTTGGAGCGTTACCGCCGCCGGGTGGGGGCGGCACTTGTTCGGTGGTATTACTACCAGCGTTCATTGCTTCCTTCGCTTGAACAGGAAAACAAAAAATCGGGCAGGGTTTCCTGCCTGACAAGAGGACTATACCCCCGTTTTAAGGGCATGTAAAGCCCCCAAATCTGTGGCTACCGCTGAAAAATGCGTACCGTTTGACCGTCTGTTGCGACGATGAATTCGTTGTACGTCGTCAGCGCTTGCACGGGCGTCTCGAACTGCGTTTCGAGCGTTCCGAGATCGCCGACATTGGCGGGATCGGTCACGTCGAACAGCGGAATATCGGCGTTGCCGGTCTGCGTCAGCGCCAGCCATTCGGCGTCTTCGGTGCTGATGAACTTGGCATCGCGGATGGAGTCGCCGGCGACCGTGAATGTGGACAACACGTCGAGCGTGCCGGGGTTGAACAGCAGCACGCGGTTATCCGCCATGAGGATCGCGCCGAGCGACAGGCTCGGATTGAGCAGCACGCGTCGTGCCGCGCCATCCAACGTGATGCTTTCGACTGCCTGCATGTCGAGATTTACGCGCAGCGATTGCGTCGTCAGTGCCGATTCGCCGAGCAGGAAGGCGGTATCCCCGCCCACCGCCGCGTCGATTACGTCAGCTTCGACGGGCAGCGAATTGATCTCCCCGGCGGAGACGAGTTCGAGCAGCGTATAACCGCCGTCACTGATCGCCAGCGCCCAGTAATTGTCCGGTGACAGGGTGATGGCGCGCGGATTGTCGAGGATTTCCAGCGAATTGGCTTCGATATATCCCTGCGGGCGCGAATAGCGCGACGGCGCGATCACCCGCACGGCGTCTACGTCCTCCGGCGTCACGACGGCGACCAGCGCGAAATCGCGCGCGGCGGCGACGGCAACAGGTTCGCCATCCAGCCCCACGCTGCTGATCAAGACCGGGCTTGCCGGATCGGCGAAGTTATAAACTCTCAGTTGGTTGTTCTCGGCATCGGCGATCATCAGACGGCTGCCGTCGGCGGTCACAGCAAGCGCGCGAAAATCACCCGCCTCGACTGAGCCAATGGGTCCGAGCGGGGGGTTCTCCTGTGCGTCCACCGCCCCGCTGAACAGAACGACCAGTATGATAACCAGACGTCGAATCATGAAGGACGATTAGTAATCATCGTCGTCGTCGTAATCGTCGTCGTCGTCGTAATCGTCATCGTCGTCGTAATCGTCATCGTCGAAGTCGTCGTCGAAGTCGTCGTCGAAGTCCTCATCGTCGAAGTCCTCGTCTTCGAGGTCGTCGATCAAATCGTCGTCCACGAATTCCTCGTCTTCTTCCAGTTCGACATCTTCATCCACTTCGAAATCTTCATCGTCGGTGTAATCAACACCGTTCAGGAATCTATAGGTCATGTTCGTTCACCCCATTGATAGGCAGATATATCCTGATTGTAGCTTAAAGCGCGCGTATTGTAGCATGAGTTCCCGAATTGCAAACGTCAAAAATCGCCGCTTTTCGGGATGACATTACACGCCCTTAATTTTGCCCAGAAAGTAGGCGTGCAGGCGGGAATCAGGCGTTAATTCGGGGTGAAAGGCTGTCGCCAGTAGATGTCCCTGCTCGACCGCGACGATCTTGCCATCGTCGAGCGCTGCCAGCACCTTCACATCCTGCCCGACCTTCGTCACCAGCGGCGCACGGATGAAGACCGCGTGGAACGGTTCGTCCAACCCGGTCACCGGCAGATCGACCTCGAAGCTGTCGATCTGGCGACCGAAGGCGTTGCGGTTCACGGTGATGTCCATCACGCCCAAGATCGGCTGGCGGTCGATGCCGATGTCCTTCGCCAAGAAGATCATGCCCGCGCAGGTGCCCCATGTCGGCGTCGTCCGCGCAAACTGGCGCAGCGGCTCGATCAAGCCGTACTCGGCGGCGATCTTGCCGATGGTCGTGCTTTCCCCGCCGGGGATAATTAAGCCATCCAAGCCCTCAAGCTGACCGGGCAGCCGCACCTGCACGACTTCCGCACCCAAGCCCTTGAGCATCTTTTCATGTTCGATAAACGCGCCTTGCAGCGCCAGTACGCCGATCTTCATTCGCTAGTCCTCAAACTGCGGTCAAACAACAACCCTATGGCTTTGAATGTTCCCCGACTCCCCATGCCAATTCAAGAGCCAATGCAGCTCAACCTCACCCCCCTCAAGCTCTCCCTAACAGGGGTAGGTATTTCATTATCCCATGCGTACCAACTTAACGAGACCCCCATCCCAACCTTCTGTCAGGGGTAGGTATTTCATTTTCGCCCTAGCTAACGTCTAACCTCACCCCTAAATCCCCTCTCCACATGGAGAGGGGACTTGAAGACTCGCCGCTCCCCCTCTCCACGTGGAGAGGGGGCTGGGGGGTGAGGTTTGTTTGCGGCGTTGGCAAGTTCCCTCGCTATTCACAACTCAAGCATTAAAAACCTACCCCTGTCAGCGACCCCCTTGCAGGGGTAGGTTTTTAATTGTAGGGACGAGGCATGCCTCGTCCTCCTTTGCCAATAGAACCTCCACATCCGCTAGAGCATCCTTTTGGCTT
>JACSRG010000466.1 GCA_014879865.1 Anaerolinea sp. | reverse complement strand
TGGTAGGTCAGCGATGGGTTAGGGGTCACAATCCCTGTCGGCGCGAGTAGGGTGGTTGGCGGTGTCGGCGCGGTGAACGTGCCTTCCGTACTCCAAGGTCCAAAGCCGCCTTCTAGCGTCCACGTCTGCACCCACCAGCGCTGCACTCCCGCGCCGAAAGTAACTCCCGGCGAGACGGTGCAAACACTGCTCACGCAGACCAAGCCGCCATCGTACCACTGGCTGAAGGTCGTGCCATCGGTGTTACTGATCCACAGGTAGTACCATGCCGTCCCCGAGACTGCCTGCCAGCTAAAGCTTGGTATGCTCTCGGCAATGCTGCCCAACGGCGCGATCAAACTGGTTGCTGGCGGCGGATTCGTCGTCGCGGTCGGCGTTGGTGTGAAGGTTGCTGTCGCAGTTGCAGTCGGCGTGAAGGTGCTGGTCGATGTGGGCGTAAATGTGCGCGTCGGGGTTGGCGTGCGCGTCGGTGTATTACTCGGCGTGAAGGTTGCCGTATAGGTCGGGAAAACGGTTGCGCCGGGCGCGGGTCCATAAATCTGCTGCGCGCCGAGCATATCGTCGTACTGCAGGGCGGTCAGTGAAGGGTTGTAGAACGCATTCATGACGGCGAGAATGGTCGGCTCGTGGCGCAGACCAATCGAGTGTCCGATTTCGTGCAGCGCAACAAAGCCGATGTCAAACTGCCCGCTTCCCGGCGCACATGCCCAGTTTTCGGCGATGTCGAAGTGCAAGTCGCCCTCAAGCGATTGACCACCGAGCGGCGGCGGGAAGTAAGCGTGTGCCAACACGTTGCTCGCGCCGTCGAAGATGTGTCCGCCGATGCGGATGTGTCCAAGCGCTCCGGCAGCATCGAACGCCGTGCCGCTGTCCGCCACTTCGACAAACTGAATATTCGCGACGGCTGACCATGCGGCGAAGGCGGCACGAATATCGTCGATGAAGCAGGCTTGATAACCGGGGAAGCTGGTAACGGCGACGCTTGTCCCGGCGGCGGCGCTTTCGCCCTGAATCCCGGCGATGGCTGCGCCGTTAGGCATGAAGCTGTAGCTGATCGTCCCCCCGGCGAGGCGCGGCGGAGTCACAAACGGCGACCCCGATCCCCACTTCGTGCCGCGCAGGACGTATTCCTCGGCGAGATCCGGATCAAGCATGCCGTAGAGTCCCCCGCCGTCGATCTGCACCGGGTAGTCAATCGTCTCGGCACAGCTTTGAATCAGTTCAAGCAGCCCGACACGGACGGCATTCAATTGCTCCGCCGTGACGATGCCCGCGTCATACTGCGTCAGCACATTGACGTAATGGGCTTGCGCGGCAGCTAGGGCAGACTGATCACAGGTAGCAGCCTGCTGTGCCTCTCCGGTCGAGACAGGAATCGAGTTGATGATCAGCGCGCCGACAAAGAGAATCAGCAGGACGGAGAACAATATCCCGCCGAATTGACGCAGTGGTTTTGTCATATGCTGTCCTAGTTGGTTAGTGTTTGCTTCATCCCCAGTATATTACACCAAGTCCGCTGGAATGAGGATAAATGAAAAGGCGCGGGGGTGAACCGCGCCTCGGGGGAGTTCTTGCTTCAGGTTGGCTGCTTCTCGGTGGGTTTGAGTTTCGTCGGGGCAGCAGCAGTGTCCCCTTTGCGCTGACGGGCACGCCAGCGATGCCATGTGCCCACGATGCCTTGCGGGAACACCATCACGACGAGGATGAAGATCATGCCGAGGATGAGCGTCCAACTTGCGCCGATGTCCACCACCAGCGTTTCGGAGAAGGCGATTGTGCGGTCACGCAGCAGACGATCCGCCAGATGCAGCCCGGACGCGCCGATGATTGGTCCGACGAACGTCCCCGCGCCGCCAATGATCGTCATGAGCAGCGGATCAATCGTGTAGGCGACGCTGAGCAATTCCGGTCCGACCTTCTTGTTGAAGACGACTTGCAGGATACCGGCGAGCGCGGCGAGCATCCCCGCCGCCGTGAAGGCGAACAGCTTGAAATACAGCGTGTTGTAGCCGATGGTCTTGGCGCGTTCCTCGTTCTCGCGCATCGCCAGCAAAACGGCTCCAGTCGGCGAAAACATCAGGCGGCGAATGAACACGAATGTCAGCACGAACAGCGCCAGCGCGATGTAATAGTAGTTGATCCGGTCGCCGATGGGGTTGATCCATGCAGGGAGGTTGTTCAGCGAGAAACCATCTTCGCCGCGTGTGAGCGGCAGGCGTCCCAAGTAGATGTAGACCATTTCGGCGACTGCCAGCGTGAACACGGCGAAATACACGCCGCGCAGACGCAGCGAAGCCAAACCGATCAACAGGCTAAGGATGCCACAGATCAGCACCGCGCCGACGACGCCGACGATCATGCCTACGTCGCCCGACAAGCCTGTGAATTGCACCGAGATTCCGAGAATGTAGCCGCCCAAGCCGAAGAACAGGGCATGCCCGAAGGAAATCACGCCGGAGAAGCCGAACAGCAGGTTGTAGCTCATCGCGAGAATGGCGAGGATGTAGACCTCGATGATGTTGCCCTGCCAGTTCATCGACGCGCCGCGTGTGGCAAGGGGATCGCTGCCGGTGAGCCAGCCAATGATGAACGGCAGCAGGATGAGCAGTGCGAGAATGATGAGGAGGACGAGATTGGTTTGGAGCGTTGTTCGCAGCCGAGACCCGGTCATACTAGTGCTCCTTCCCGAACAAGCCGCTAGGACGGATCAGCAGGATCAGCACTAGGAGCAGCATCGGCGTGATGCTTGCCCAGACCGGCGCATTGATCCCCGGCGAGCTGACGAAATCTTCGATGACGGACACTGCTAAACCGACCAGAACGCTGGCAATTGCCGTGCCGCCGTAGCTGCCCAACCCGCCGAGAACGACGACCGCAATCGCCGCCAGCAGGAATTGATTCGCTAGCGCCGGGTTTGCACCCAAGAACGGGGCGGCAATCGCGCCGCCGAACGCGGCGACCGCGCAACCGAGCGTGAACACCAGCGTGAAGACCGCGCGCACGTTTGTCCCCAATGCTTCGACCATCGCGCTGTCTTCAACGCCCGCGCGGATGATGATGCCGATGCGCGTTCGCTGAAGGAGCAGCCCAATACCGATGATCAACGCGATACCCATGCCGATGACGAACAACCGGTAGGTGCTAAAACGCTGATCAAACAGCATGAAGAAGCCTTCGCGGAAGCTGAACATCCCCGTCCAGCTGTAAGGCGTGGTGCTCCAAATGAACTTAACCGCTTCGCCAAGCACGATTGCCACGCCGAAGGTGAGCACAATCTGAAAGATCGGGCGGGCATACAGCGGGCGCAGCAAACCACGTTCGAGCCCCCCGCCCAGCCCCGCGCCGACTAGCACTGCGGCGATGACCGACAGCAGGAAGCGAATGTTCGGATCGGGGATGATCGAAATCACGGCATCCGAGTGATGCACGGCGTAGGCGACATACGCCCCGATCATGAAGATCGTGCCCTGCGCGAAGTTCAACACATCCATCAAGCCGAAGACGATGGACAAACCGGCGGCGACGAGGAACAGCAGCATCGCCCGGAACAAGCCTGACATAACCGTAATGCCAAAGCTGCCTAAGTCGCCGTTGGCGTTGACCAAGCCAAACAGCAGCAGTATGGCGGTAGTGCCGGCGATCACCCAAACAGTTCTGCTCATTGAAATCTCCTTCTAGGCGACGCCGAGATAGCGCTGGATCAGCGCTCTGTCTTTGACCAAATCCGCCATGATGCCGGTATGGACATCGCGCCCCTCGTCAATGACGGTGTAGCGATCCGCCAGCTTGCTTGCCATGTGGAAGTTCTGCTCCACGAGCAGGACGGTCGTCTTTTCCGCGAGCACGCGGATAGCGTGCATCAACTGTTCGATGATGACGGGGGCAAGCCCTTCGCTCGGTTCATCGATGAGCAGCAGGCGGTTATCGGGCACGAGCGCGCGGGCGACGGCGAGCATCTGCTGCTGACCACCGGAGAGCTTGCCACCCGGCAGTCCGTACAGGCGTTTGAGGTCAGGGAACAGCTCGAAAATGAAGTCGAGTTTGCGTTCCAAGTCCCCATGCTTGAGTTCGGCGATTTCCAGATTCTCGCGCACGCTCAACGCCTTGAAGATCGCCCGATGTTCCGGCACGTAACCGATGCCCATTTTGGCAATCGTATAGGGGCGTCTGCCGACGAGGGATTTCCCCTCGAACATAATCGTCCCGGTGCGCGGCGGCGTGATCCCCATAATGCTCTTGAGCGTCGTCGTCTTGCCTGCGCCGTTGCGCCCGAGCAAGACGGTGATGCTGCCTCTAGGGACGCTCACGCTGACACCTTCGAGGATGTGAAACTGTCCGATGAACGTGTTGATGCCGCTGACTTCCAGAATGTTATCCGCCATGATCGCTCCCCAAGCTGCTGAAGTCGCCATAGAGTTCGCCGAGGTAGACGCTCTGCACCGTTTTGTTGGCGGCAATATCACCGGGAACGCCTTCGGCAAGCACCCGTCCCAGATTCATGACCGTGATCTTGTCGGAGATGTTCATCACGACGTTCATGTTGTGTTCGACCATGACGATGGTCTTGCCACCTTGCCTGCGCACGGTGTCAATCGTGCCGATCAATTCGGGTACTTGCTCGGATGCCATCCCTGCTGTCGGTTCGTCGAGCAGCAGCACTTCGGGGTTCGGGGCAAGCAGCACCGCGAGTTCGAGCTTGCGCTTGCCGCCATGCGGTAATGTGTTAGCGGGCATCAGCATCATGTCGCGCAGCCCGACCAGTTCGATGACTTCGGCAGCGCGCTTGATGAAATCCTTGTACGAATCGGCGCGTTTCAGCAGGTTGAAGTTGACCTTGCTCATGGCTTGAGCAGCCAAACGCACGTTTTCCAGCACGGTCAAATTCGGGAATAGATTGGTGATCTGAAAGGAACGCCCAAGACCCAAATGCGCGCGGCGATGGAGCGGCGCGTGGGTGATGTCCTGCCCCTTGTAGATGATCGTGCCCGCAGTCGGACGATGGTTGCCCGTCAACAGGTTGAACAGCGTTGTCTTGCCCGCGCCGTTGGGTCCGATGATCGAGTGCAGACTGCCGCGCTCCACCTGTAGATTGACCGCATCAACCGCGACCAGCCCGCCAAAATCTTTGCGCAAATCGTGCGTTTCGAGAATGATGTTCTTTTCAGTCATAGAAGCTCATCTTTAGGTAGGGGCGCAGCATGCTGCCGCGCCCCCACAAATCTTGCTACGAACCGGATTCGAGCGACGCCATGAATTCTTCATTCATCGCGCAGCGATCTTCCGGCGCAGCGCACGGAACGGTGATTTCCAGCGCCCCAACCTCTTGCAGCAGGTTGTAGAACTCGTATTCGGGGGCATCAATGGTCGTCAGTTCGACGATGTACATCGGGACGAGTGCTTGGTGATCGCCGGGGCGGATATAGTACGTGCCCTTCGGTCCTTCGAATTGCAGCCCTTCCAACGCCGGGATCATTGCGGAAGGCTGCGTGTCGCCAGCGGTCGCCTCGACGGCGGCAGCGAGTGCCTGCCCGGTCGCGAAACCGCATTCGGTGAACAGATCGGGATAGTCCGAGTAGACCGCTTGATGCTTTTCGACCAACCAGTCGTTCGCTTCGGTCTGCGGCAGCGTGTAGTGATAGACGATCCAGCCCACATCGCCGAGGTTAGCTTCGGTCGCGGACGACGCAACAATGTCGTTCGAGTTGAACGCGCCCAAGACCGCCATGTTTTCACGAACGCCGAGCTCGTCGAACTGCTGGTAGAGCGCGACGCTGGTGTCACCTGCCCAGATGGGGAGGAGCACATCGGCACCGCTGTCGAGAACCTGCTGAATGTAGTTGGTGAAGTCGGTGGTTTCCAGCGGGGCGTAGATCGTCTCGACCGGGAAGGTGAAGCCAATCGAGCTGTAGATGGCGACCGCAGCTTCAGCCGACGAACGACCGAATTCGTAATCCGCCGCGAGAATGACCATGTTCGTGCCGAGGTTTTCCTGCGCATACGCCGCCATCGCCAAGAAGTCTTGGTTGGTGTTGCGGCACACGCGGAACGTGTTCACGTTGAAGTTGGCACCGGTGATCGCCGGAGACGCGCCCGGCGCTGCGAACAGGATCACGTCGTAGTCGAGTGCGATCTGCTGGAGGGCGACGGTCACACCGGAGGACGGCGCACCGACGAGGATTTCAACGCCTTCGCTCTCAATCAGTTCGCGTGCTTGGCTGACGCCGGTTTCCGGGTCGCTGCCGTTGTCACGCACGAGGACTTCCACCGGACGACCGCCGAAGTTGACCTCCGCCAATGCCGCGTCGAGGTTGTCATATTCCGTCGGATCGATGCCTGCCGCGTAGAGCAAGCCGAGCTTGAAGCCGTATTCCAGCTCATAGCCGTAGAATGTGAGCGGTCCGGACTCATCGACCAGCAAGCCGATACGGAGGGTATCTTGAGCGCTGACGGTGCTGATGCCGAATGCCAGCACGACGATGACGAGTAACGAGAGTAAAGCCAATTTCCGAAGCATGTTCAAACCTTCTCCTCTAAAATAGTAAGGTTGTATCGGCGATGTCGCCGGAATACACTGAACGATCAACCTGCACCGAGATGCGCTACGAAATAGCCGAGGAATTCATCCGGGCGCTCGACAAACGGGGAATGCCCCGTGTCTTGCATGACGATTTCCTTATAGGTGCCGCCCTCCGCCGCGTAGCTGTCCATGACGGCGCGCGTCTGGCTGACCATCGGCTGCGGCGGGTAGACTTCCATACCGGGCCAGCCCGGAATGTAACCCAACTTGCCCAGATTCCCCATTTCGAGCAGCGATTCGTCGGAGATGATCAGATCGTGGCTGCCGCGTACCCAGAGAATCGGGGGTTTGACTTCTGCATTGATGAGGCGCTGCACGTAGTCGCCGACGTATTTCGGCGACAGCCCATTGGTCGGACCATACACGCCGGGGGCGACGAAGGGCCAATTCGCTGAGGCGACATGATCGCCGGGGTAATCTTCGCCGCCGACATGTGCCGCCAGTACCGACGACAGCAAGTCCTCTTCGCGTGCCGGGACGAACGGCGGTTTCCAGTAGAAGCCGTTCACGACGGCGCGAGGCGCGCTTTGCGGATTGTCCAGCGAGCGATCCCCTTGTGCCATGCGCTGCGCGAACGCCGCGTTGACTGTGCCGCCGCCGGAACCGGCGAAATCGGGGTGCGTCGGCGTACCATGAACGTCTTTTGTGCCGCCGTAGCCGTAGGGCGAGCCGGGACAGACGACCGTCACCGTCAGGAAGCGATCCGGGTAATCCGCCAGCAGTCGCCACACGACCGACCCGCCGAGCGAATGCCCGGCGAGATGGGCTTTGGCGATGCCCAGATGATCGAGCAGCGCGATAGCATCGTCGGCGAGATCGCCCATGCCCCGCGTCGAGTCGATTTTCTTGGCGCGATCCGAATCGCCGTAGGCGCGTTGATCCGGCGCAATGCCGCGAAAGCCCGCCGGGAGCATGGTCATGATCTCTTCCCAGAAGGTCGCAGAGGAGGCGTTCCCATGCAGGAACAGCACCGGGGTCGCGTCATCTGTTCCGCTGAACAGCACGCGAGTCGTGATCCGGGGCGTAGAAATCGTCTTTGCCGTAATGCCGGGTAATGTTGGAATCGACATAGTTCTCCTCATGAATAAGCCACAATCTTCAAAACGGACGAGCTGCCCCGTCCTACACAGCTTTGCGCGCTACTTGCCGTAGCGTTCGCCAAGCAACCGCTTATCGATCTTGCCGGGACCGGTCTTCGGCAGGTCGTCCACGAAGACGACCGTCTTTGGGACTTTGTACTTCGCCAAGCGCGTCGTCATAAATGCGAGTAGATCGTCGGCGCTCAGCGTTTGCCCCGGTTTGACGACGACGACCGCTCGCCCGACTTCACCCCATTTCGCATCCGGTACGCCGATCAGCGCGGCTTCGGCGACGGCGTCGTGCGCGTGCATCACGCTCTCGACTTCGGCGGGGTAGATGTTCTCGCCGCCGCTAATGATCATGTCTTTAAGCCGCCCGACAATTGAGTAGTAACCTTCGTCATCGCAGATCGCTAGATCGCCCGTGTGCAGCCAGCCATCGACGATGGTTTTGGCGGTGGCTGCGGGGTTGTTCCAGTAGCCCGGCGTGACGTGTCCGCCGCGAATGACCAGTTCGCCGGGTTCGTCTGCGCCACACGGCGCACCATCCGCGCGCACAATTTTGACATCGACGTGAAATAGGGGAAAACCGACCGCGCCCGGTTTGCGCCGCACATCCTCCTGCGGCAGCCAGAACGTATTCGGTCCGGCTTCGGTCAAGCCGTAGCCCGTCTTGAAATCCACACCTTTGTCCCAGAAGCGCTCGAAGATCGGGAGCGGACACGGCGCACCACCGCTGATGATCAGCTTGAGGCGCGAGAAATCGGCGTTTGCCCACCGCTCATGTGCTTGCATGACCACGAACATGGTCGGGACGCCGAAGTAGATCGTTACGCCGCGCTGCTCGATGAAATCAAACACCTGCTCGGCGTCAAACGCTTTACAGACGATGCTCTTGCCGCCCACGTGAACCAGCGGCAGCGTGAAGACGTTCAGCCCGCCCGTGTGGAACAGCGGCGCGTTGAGAATCGCCACATCATCTTCGTCCAAGCCCCATGACACCACCGTGTTGATGCTGTTCCATGTCATGTTGCCATGCGTGAGGATCGCGCCTTTAGGCAAACCGGTTGTGCCGCCCGTGTAGCAGATCACCCACGGATCATCGAGCGTGAGTTCAGGACGATCAGTCAGCGTTTCCGGCTGCTGATCGCGGTCACTGAAACGGCAGTCACCGTCGGCGGCGAGCGCGCCAAACGCGACGAAGTGGCGCACACTGGGCACATTCGGACGCAGCGCATTGACCTGCGCGCGATAGTCATCCGAGTAGATGAGCAGGGCAGGGGTGGCGTCCTTAAGCAGCGCCTCAAGCTCGGACACGGTCAGCCGCCAGTTGAGGTTTTGCAGAATCGCGCCGATCTTGCCGCACGCCATCCACACGTCGAGATACTCAAGGCAGTTTGACGAATAGACAGCGACGCGATCACCATGACCGACGCCGAGCGAACGTAAGTAATTGGCGGTGCGGTTGGCGCTGGTGTTCCAGTCGCGGTACGTAATGAGCCGCCCGGACGCCGCCTCTTCCAATGCGATCCGCTCAGGTGACTGCTTTGCCCGTCGATCCAGCCAATCGGTGACGTAAAAAGACGTTTGCGTTTCCATCACGACAGCACTTTTTGTACGACCGCTTTTTTGTCAATTTTGCCGACTGCCGTCTTAGGGATGGCGTCGGTGAAAACGACTGACTTCGGGACTTTGTACTTGGCGAGACGTTCGCTCATAAAGGTGGTGAGCATTTCGCCGCTCACGTCGCTGGTCGGTTTCCGCACGACGACCGCGCAGCCGACCTCGCCCCATTTTTCGTCGGGAAGACCGACGACGACCGCTTCCGCCACGTCGGGATGCGCCAGCAAAATGCTCTCGATTTCGGCGGGGTAGACGTTCTCGCCGCCGCTGATGATCATATCCTTGATGCGCCCGATCACCCAGATGTAGCCTTCTTCATCCCACTTGGCGAGGTCGCCGGTGTGCAGCCACCCGTCAATCACCGTCTGGGCGGTGGCATCGGGTCGATTCCAGTAACCGGGTGTGACGTGCATTCCCTTGACGATCAATTCGCCGGGTTCGTCGGGCGCGCACAGCGAACCATCAGCGCGCACAATCCGGACATCGACGTGAAAGACTGGCACGCCAATCGAGCCGGGCTTACGCTGGATGTCTTCGGTCGGCAGCCAGATGTTATACGGTCCGCCTTCGGTCAAGCCGTAGCTGATGCGGAACTGCGTCACGCCTTTCGTCCAGAACTTCTGGTAGATCGGTTCGGGACACGGCGCGCCGCCGCTGAACATTTCGCGTACGCTGGAGAAATCGGCGCTTTCCCAGCGTGGATGCGCCTGCATCATCGCGTACATGGTCGGCACGGCAAGGTAAACCGTGACCTTGTGCTGTTCGACGATGTCGAAAGCGGTGTCCACGTCAAAGGCTTTGGTGACGATCACCTTGCCGCCGACGTGGAAGAGCGGCAGCGTGAAGATGTTCAGCCCGCCTGTGTGAAACAGCGGCATACTGAGCAGGTAGACATCGTTCTGGTTGAGCGGGACGCTGGTCACGGCGTTGACGCTGTTCCATGTCATGTTGCCGTGCGTGAGGATCGCGCCTTTGGGCAAGCCCGTCGTGCCGCCCGTGTAACAAATCACCCAAGGGTGATCGGGGTGCAGATCGGGAAAGTAATTCCATGTGTCGGGGAAGGCATTGCGCGCAATGAATGCCAGATCGCACTCGTCCGCACTCTGTCCGAGTGCTATGAAATGGTGCACCGAGGGCAGGTCAGCGCGCAGGGCGTTGATCTGCGGGATGAACTCTTCCGAGTAGATCAGCACGACCGGGGCAGCATCGTTGATGACCCCGCGCATTTCCGGGATTGCCAGCCGCCAGTTGAGGTTCTGCAGAATCGCGCCGGTCTTATTGCATGCCATCAAAATGTCAAGGTACTCGACGCAGTTGGTCGAATACACGGCGACGCGATCTCCGACACGAACGCCGAGCGAGTCGAACAGGCGCGCCGTCCGGTTGACGGTCTTGTTCCATTCCCGGTAGGTAATGTCACACCCGGTCGCCACATCGTGCAGGGCGATTCGGCTGCCACTGAGTTTTGACCGACGATCCAACCAGTCGGTGACATAGAAGGATTTTTGCGTTTCCACAGTCTACTCTTAAATAAGATTGATACCGGGGACAAAGCGCCCGGTACGGGTCATATACTCTGCGTACTGCGGGTAGATGCGCCGCAGCATTGATTCCTCAAAACGCGCCTTGGTACTGAAAAAGCCCACGAACACCAGCGCGAAGAGCAGCGGCACGATATGCCCATGCGCCAATGCCGCGCCGAATGTTCCAGCGATCACGCCGCTGTAAATGGGATGGCGGATATACTTATAAACGCCCGTATCGACTAAGCCGACATTCTGGTTCGGCGTCGGTGTGATGTTCGGGATCGCCGCATTTCGCAGCATGTGCTCAAGAATGCCGAGCGCGATCAGCAAGAACGCCGCAATCACGACGATAAAGCCGGCTGCCACTGCCCCCCCGCCAACCGGAAACGCCAGCAGCAGCAGAGCGAAGGTGCCGAGCAGTACGAATTGGATGACGACGAAGAGTGCCGCGCGGCTCATCGCCTTAGCCCCACCGCACTGCGACGGCGCTCCATGTGTAGCCCGTCCCCGCACCCGCCAGCACGATCAAATCCCCCGGCTTGATTTTGCCCTGCGCCAGCCCAAGCTGAATCGCCAAGACCTGATCGACGCTCTGCACGTGCCCGTGATCTTCGAGATAGACCGACTGCTCGGCGGTCAAGCCGATGGATTGGAGAATTTCCAGATAGAACGAGCGCTTCATATGCGTGATGCCTAAGAACTTGACATCCGCCAGTGTCGCGCCGCTTTTCTCGACTGCCTCGACCATCACCTGCTTGAACTTGCCGAGCGATGTGCCTCCCAAACGCTCTGCCATGTAGTCGCCATTTTGCACGTCCAACCGCCCGCGCAGATCGCCAATGCCTTCTTCGACTCCGTTGACGGCTTCCGGTTCGCGGCTGACGATGACAGTTTCGGACAGACTGCCGTCGGTGATCGCCGATGCGCCCAAGACAAGATTCTCGGTCGCGCCGCGCTTCAAAATCATTGCACCGCCGCCCGCGCCGAAGTTGAACATGAAGCGGGAGCGCGCATTCTTCAGGTTGATCAGGTCGTTTTCACGGCTGCCCGCCGCCAGCAGCACATATTCGAGGCTGGGGTCTGCCAGCATCATGCTGCGCGCCATGTTCATGGCAATCGGCGCGCCAGCACAAAGCGCGTACATTTCGAAGGCATAGGCATTGACCGCGCCCACGTTGTGCTGAATCTTGGCGGCGGCGTTCCACACGAGGTGATCCTTGAATTCGCTGCCATGCGAGATCACCAAGTTGATCTGTTCCGGCGAAATGCCCGCCATCTTGATCGCGTCGCGCGCCGCTTCTGACGCCATCCCGGTCACGCTGTCGGCTGCTCCGGCAACGTGACGCTGTCGAATGCCCATCTTTTCGCGCAGGACGGCTTCGGGGATGCCGCTGGCTTCGACCAGATCAGCGGCGGTTTGTACGCCAGTCGGAAAATATGTCCCCATGCCGATAATGCCTACGTCGGTCAATTGTCGCCTCCGAAAACGATCCGTCCCTCGACCATCGTCATCAGGACGTTGATGTGTTCATCTACGAGGATAAGATCGGCATCCTTGCCGATTTCGATGCTGCCCTTGCGGTCAGCGACGCCGATAGAGCGCGCCGCGTTCAAACTGCTGGTTTGCCACACACGTTCAAGGGGTTCGCCGGTCGCCGCCATGAAATTGTGCAGCGCATGGTCGAACGTTAGGGCGCTGCCCGCCAGTGTTCCATCGGGGAGCCGCACCGCGCCATCCTTGATGGTGATGATCCGGTCGTCGATGGGATAGTCGCCATCCGGCATCCCTGCGCCGCGAATCGCGTCGGTGATCAGGATGACGCCGTCTTTGCCCTTCGCCAGCCACACGAGTTTCATCGCGGCAGGGTGGACATGGATGTTGTCGGCGATCAGTTCGCAGCGCAGTTCAGACAGCACCAGCGCCGCGCCGAGCGTTCCCGGCTCGCGGTGGTGCAGCCCGGTCATGGCATTGTAGGTATGGGTCGTCTGCCGCAAACCCATCTCGACAGCGGCGCACATCTCGGCGTAGTTTGCGGCGGTATGCGCGGCGGAAACTGCGATACCGCGCTGCGTGCACTCGCGGATCAGCCAGTGGTTTTCAGGGTATTCGGGCGCAAGCGCCATCAGCTTAACGACGCCCGTATCAAGGAATGCCAGTGCCTCTTCACGCCCGGCGCGCCGGATGTAGGTAGTGCTCTGTGCGCCACAGCGCGCAGGATTTAGAAAGGGTCCTTCGACGTGCGCGCCGATCAACGCAGCGCCGTCCATGCGCGTGCCGCGCAGTGCCGCAATATTCTCCAGCGCTGCTTGGATGCGTTCGCGCGAATCTGTCCATGTCGTGGCGAGGAAGGAGGTCACGCCGTGCTTGGCGTAGAAAGCGGACATGGTGTTGAGTGCGGCGGGGGTCGCGTCCATTGCTTCGCTGCCCGCACCGCCGTGAACGTGCACGTCGATGAAACCCGGCAGCAGCGTCCGCTCCTCCGCGTCGAT
>JACSRG010000690.1 GCA_014879865.1 Anaerolinea sp. | reverse complement strand
CTGCTCGACCAGTTCAACGGTAAGAAGAAGCCCGCGCAGATGAACTATGATGTGCTGGTGCAGGCGTATGACTGGTCGAAAGAAAATCTCGTCAAGGCTGACCCGTTCAAGTTCGAACCGATGAACGCGACGGCGGGCAAAATCCTGATCGAAGGCAACGAGGCGTCGGCGCTCGGTTCGCTGTTCGGCGGCGTGAGCGTGGTGGCGTGGTATCCGATCACCCCCTCGACCAGTCTCGTGGACGGCGTGATGAATCACCTTGACCTGCGCAAAGACCCGGAAACCGGCAAGAGCACGGTCGCCATCGTCCAAGCCGAAGACGAACTCGCCGCCATCGGCATGATCGTCGGCGCGGGTTGGGCGGGCGCGCGCTCGATGACGGCAACCAGCGGTCCCGGCATCAGCTTGATGGCGGAATTCACGGGGCTGGCATATTTCGCCGAAATCCCGTGCGTGATCTGGGATGTGACGCGCACCGGTCCCTCGACCGGTCTGCCGACGCGCACGAGTCAGGGTGACCTGCTCTTCCTGCACTACCTGAGTCACGGCGACACGCAGCAAATCGTGCTGCTCCCCGGCTCGGTGAAGGAATGCTTCGAGTTCGGTTGGCGCTCGTTTGACCTCGCCGAAGCCATCCAGACGCCGATCTTCGTCATGAGCGACCTCGACCTCGGCATGAACCTGTGGATGAGCGACCCCTTCGACTACCCGGATCACCCGATCAATCGCGGCAAGACGCTCGACAAACAGTCGCTGGAAGACTTCTTCGCGCAGCACGGCGAATGGTATCGCTTCAAAGATTACGACGACGACGGCGTCGGCTACCGCACCCTCCCCGGCACGGATCACCCGCGCGCGGCGTATTTCACACGCGGTACGGGGCACAACGAAAAAGCCGTCTACAGCGAACGCTCGGAAGACTGGATGAATAACCTGCTCCGCCTCCGCAAGAAGTTCGAGACGGCAAAGGGCATTCTGCCGCAGCCTATCGTGGACCTGCAAGCCGATCCGGACGAAGCCATCGGCATCATTTCGTATGGCTCGAACGACTCGGCTATCGTCGAAGTCCGCGACGCGCTGACACTCGAAGGTGTCAAGACCAATTACATGCGCATCCGCGCGCTGCCGCTCGTGGACAGCGTGATCGATTTCGTCCTCCAGCACAAGCGCGTCTACGTCATCGAGAACAACTTCGATGGGCAGATGCACCAGATTATCCGCATGAACATCGCGCAAGATACGACGCACATGATTTCGCTCGCCTGTGGCGATACCCTACCGATGACCGCCCAGTGGATTTATGACCGGATGAAGGAGAATCGCTAAATGGCTAACGCACTCGGACTCGAAAGAGCAGATTATAAGGGCGGGCAAAGCACGCTGTGCCCCGGCTGCGGACACGATTCGATCTCGAACCAGATCATCAGCGCCGCCTATGACCTCAACCTGCCCATGTGGCGCGTGATCAAGCTGAGCGGTATCGGCTGCTCCAGCAAGACGCCCGCCTATTTCCTCAAAGGATCGCATGGCTTCAATTCGGTGCATGGGCGTATGCCGTCCGTGGCGACGGGCGCAACTGTCGCCAACCGTGACCTGATCGCAGTGGCGGTCAGCGGTGACGGTGATACGGGCAGCATCGGCATGGGACAGTTCAAGCACGTCATCCGCCGCAATGTACCGATGGTCTACATTGTCGAGAACAACGGCGTGTACGGCTTGACCAAAGGTCAGTTCTCCGCGACCTCCGATGAAGGTCAGGTGCTCAAGTATTACGGGACGAATCAGCTCCCCGCCATCGACCTGTGCCTCGAAGCCATCATCGGCGGCGCGACTTTCGTGGCGCGTTCGTTCTCCGGGGATGCGAAGCAGGCGCAAACGCTGATCAAGGCGGCAATCGGGCACAAGGGTATCGCGGTGGTGGACATCATCAGCCCCTGCGTGACCTTCAACAATGACCCGCGCGCCAACAAGAGCTACGACTACGGCAAGAAGAACGAAATCGCGCTGCACGAGATCGAATACACCCCGCCGGACTTCGTGCAGGGGCGCGAAGAAATCACCATCGGCGAGTATGGCGAAGGCGAAACGATTGAAGTCAACATGCACGACGGGTCGTATATCCGCCTGAAGAAGCTCGAACGCGGGCATGACCCGCGCAACCGCATGGAAGCGATCCGGGTGCTGGAACAAGCGCAGCGCGAGCAGTTGTTCATGACCGGGCTGATCTACTACGAAGAACCACGCCCCACCCTCGTAGAGACGCTCAACATCACCGAAACGCCGCTGGCACACCTCCAAGGCGATGAACTGCGTCCGTCGAAGGACGCGCTCGATCAGTTGATGCAGTCATTCATGTAAACGAGAACAAAATCGCTGTTTGGAAGAGGGCGCACATCGCTGCGCCCTTTTCTATTCGCGGAAAATGTCTTTCAATGCCAGCGTGAAACCGGGGAGAAAGTCACCGCCATCTAGCGTATCGTTGAACCCGAAGATTTTCGGCGGCTGACCGGGGACATGAACAACAACCGTCTTGTCTTCCGGGTAAGCAATCCAAACAACCGTCCCCACCTGCATGTAGTGCCACAACTTGACTTGAAGCTGACGGTGAGAAGTCGGCGTCGAAGGAAAGTCAACCTCGACGGCGAGATCGGGCGGCACACGGTTATAACCCCGCTCGTCAAGTTCGGTTTGCCGCGCTTTTGAGACGAAGGCGACATCCGGCGCGTAGCGTTCGCCGTCGATCATGTAACCACCGGCTTCGCCTGTGATATGTCCGAGTTCATGTTCTTCAACATAAACGCCGATGCGAATAATAAACCGAGATGAAAGCTGTGACGCTTTTGCATTCGATGGCACTTCGATGATCTCCCCGCCGATGTATTCGTACAGCTTGTCGGACTGCTCCGGCAGTTCGACCCACCTGTCGAATTCCTGCACTGTCATCTTGCGCTGAACTTGGACCGCCATTCGTCTGACCTCTCATCAAATTCATTTCTAGTATAGCCCATTCCCTGATTGTCAGTTCCGCGCAATCCTTGTAAGATTATCAGCAATTCTTATCCCCACATCACAATCAAGGTGCTGTCCCATGCCGGATTTCTATCGTCTTGAAGTTGATCAAGCTCTGAACGAACTGCAAGCGGATGCGCGCAAAGGCTTAACGAGCGCGGAAGTCGCGCGTCGCATCGAACAATACGGCAAAAACGAACTGCCAACCGGCGAAAGCGTCAGCCTGCTGACGTTGTTCATCAACCAGTTCAAGAACATCATGGTGATCATCCTGATCGTCGCGGCGGTGGTCTCCGGTCTCGTCGGCGAGGTCGAAGACGTGATCGTGATCCTGCTGATCGTGCTCGCCAATGCTGCGCTCGGCACATTTCAGGAATATCGCGCCGAGCAAGCGTTGCAGGCACTCGGCGCCATGCAAGTGCCATCGGTGCGCGTGCGCCGTGATGGCACAGTCGGTCAGGTCAGCGCGGTGGATATCGTCCCCGGTGACATCGTGCTGCTGCAAGAAGGCGACCGCGTCCCGGCGGACGGGCGCTTGATCGTCAGCGCGAACTTGCAGGTCGAAGAAGCGGCGCTGACCGGCGAGTCGCAGGCGGTCTTCAAGCAAATCAAGGCGATCCCGGAGGAGAATGTCGGCTTGGGCGACCGGCTCAACATGGCATTCATGGGCACGTCGATCACCTACGGACGCGGCGAACTGCTCATCACCGAAACCGGTCTGAAGACGCAGCTCGGCAAGATCGCCAGCATGATCATGAACGTCGAGGAGACGCAAACGCCACTGCAAAAACGCCTCGACAGCCTGAGCGTGATGCTCGTGCGCGGCGCGCTGGTCGTCGTGGTGATCGTGTTCATCACCGGGCTGCTGCGCGGCATCCCGGTGCAGGAAATGCTGCTCACGGCGATCAGCCTTGCCGTCGCCGCCGTACCCGAAGGCTTGCCCGCCATCATCACGATCAGCCTATCGTTGGGTGCGGGACGCATGGTCAAGCGCCACGCCTTGATCCGCCGCCTGCCCGCCGTCGAAACGCTCGGCTCGGTGACGACGATCTGCTCCGACAAGACGGGAACGCTCACCAAGAACGAGATGACCGCCACTCTGTTCGCCCTGCCCGGTCATGATGACGTGCGCGTGAGCGGTGTCGGCTACAACACCGAAGGCGGTTTCTTCGCCATGCACGGCGAATATGGCGGGGGCGATGACGAACCAATCAATCCGCGCCAGAATGCGCCGGTCGGGCGCTTCCTGAAGGCGATGGCGCTGGCGACCGATGCTTACCTTGAAACCAACGAGGAAGGCAAAACCGAAGTCGTGGGCGATACCACCGAGGGTGCGCTCGTCGTAGCGGCGCGCAAAGTCGGCTGGACGCGCGAGCAGTTGGAAGCCGACATGCCGCGCGTCGCCGAACTGCCGTTCAGCAGCGAACGCAAAGCGATGACCACCATCCACGAACAGCGGGTCGATGATGGCGACCTCTTCCCGGACAGCGCGTATCTCGCCATCACCAAAGGCGCGCCGGATCGCTTGGTCGAGTGGGCGCGTGCCGAGCATATGCCCGACGGGGTGCAGCCGCTCACCGACGAGCGGCGCGGCAAGTGGCGCGAACAGATCAACGAAATGGCGTCGCGCGGTTTGCGTGTGTTGGGGGTCGCCTATCGCAATCTGGACGCTGTTCCCGCCGAGGTAAAGCCGGAAATCGAACGGGAGTTGGTGCTGCTCGGCTTGATCGGCATCCTCGACCCTGCCCGCCCCGAAGCCCGCGCCGCCGTCCAAACGGCGCGCGAAGCCGGGATTCGCTCGATCATGATCACTGGCGACCACGCGCTGACCGCCGAGGCGATTGCCCGCGACTTGGGCATCATCGAAGAAGGGCAGAAGGCGATCACCGGCGCAGAGATCGAGTCCATGTCCGAGGAACAACTCGCCGACGCGTTGAAACGCACGAATGCCTTTGCCCGCGTATCGCCGGAGCACAAGCTCCGTTTGGTCAAGACGCTGCAAGCGCAGCGCCAGATCGCCGCGATGACGGGCGACGGCGTCAATGACGCGCCTGCGCTCAAGCAAGCGGACATCGGCGTGGCGATGGGCATCACCGGGACGGAAGTCAGCAAAGGCGCAGCGGACATGGTGCTGACCGATG
Source organism: Anaerolinea sp. (assembly GCA_014879865.1). Taxonomy (GTDB): domain Bacteria; phylum Chloroflexota; class Anaerolineae; order Aggregatilineales; family Phototrophicaceae; genus Flexifilum. The sequence continues at coordinate 8,163 of JACSRG010000690.1, read as the reverse complement.
ACAACTTCGCGTCGATTGTCGCCGCCGTCGAAGAAGGACGCACGATCTACGACAACATCCGCAAGTTCGTGATGTTCCTGCTGTCGTCCAATGTCGGCGAAATCCTCGTGATGTTCGTCGGCATCCTGATCGGCTTGCCCGTGCCGCTGCTGGCGATCCAGATTTTGTGGGTCAACCTCGTGACCGATGGCTTGCCCGCGATTGCGCTCGGCTTCGAACCGACTGAAGAAGGTACGATGAAACGTCCGCCCCGCCCGATGGACGAGAGCATCTTCGCGGGCGGCGTGGGCTTCAAGGTGATCTGGCGCGCGGTGCTGCTCGCCGCGCTGACGCTCGCCGCGTTCGTCTACGGTCACACCGCGCATGGACTCCAGCCGTTTAGCGATACGTTGGGCGTCGAGACGCTCACCAGCGCGCAGTTGATCGAACTGGTCGGCGAAGAACACGCCATTCCGAATTGGGACACGCTCACGCCGGAAGAACGAATCGCCCTGCTGGATACCGAGTCGGCAGAAGGCGAAGCAGAAGCAGGCGGGCTGCTCGGCGAACTCGAACGCATCCCACGCACACTGGCGTTCACCGTGCTGGCGTTGGGGCAAATCTTCCATGTCATGGCAATTCACGCCGGAGATCGCAAGTCGTTCTTCCGGGTCTGGTTCTCCGGCAACCGCTTCATGCTCTATGCCGTGATTTCGACGCTCGTGCTTCAGCTCGCCGTCATCTACCTGCCCTTCTTGCAGAACATCTTCGAGACCTTCCCGCTGCGCCTGCCGGAACTGCTGGTCGGCGTTGTGATCGCCTCGGTGATCCTGTTCGCGGTGGAGATCGAGAAGCTCATCATCAATAGCCGCCGTCTAGTGGAAGAAAAGAAATAAAGACAAGGAAAGAAGAGAAAGAAAAAACACAACGCAAAGACGCAAAGTAGGATTGGTGGAAGGTAGACGAGCATAGTCTCGTCCCTGTCCTTTACCTTTATACCTTTGCGCCTTCGCGTCGTTGCGTCTTTGCGTTACGTTCTTTCTCTTCTTCTTTTTTCCACCTTTACGCAGTGACGGGTTTGTTGTTGAGGATCGACTCGATGCGGGCATTGATCTCATAGGTAATCTTCACATCGAGCGCTTTCAGGTTCTCGTCGATGTGCGATGTCTTGGTCGCCCCGGTGATCGCGCTGCTCACGACCGGATTCTTGAGCGTCCACGCCAATGCCAGCGCCGCCGGAGTCGTTTCCAGTTCTGCCGCCAGCGCCGAAATTGCACGCGCTTTGCCGATCCGCTCCTCGCTGATCTGCTCGGCGAACCAGTTTTTATCGACAGTGTTAGCGCGGCTGTCCGCCGGGACGCCGTCGTTGTATTTGCCTGTGAGAACGCCCTGCGCCAGCGGACTCCACACAACCAAGCCCATGCCGCGCGCTGCAACCGTGCGTTCGAGTTCGCCCTCGACGACTTCACGATCCAGCATGTTGTAAAGCGGTTGTTCGACTACCGGACGATTCGCGTTCGTCCGCTCGACCGCGTCGTAAGCCTCGTCGATGTTCGCCCCTGTCCACATGCTCGTCCCCCAGTAGAGGATTTTGCCCTGCCGGATCAAATCGTCAATCGCACGAACCGTCTCCTCGACCGGCGTTTCGTCGTCGTAGCGGTGGCAAAAGAAGACGTCGATATAATCCGTATCGAAGCGCTTCAGCGACTTGTTGACCGACTCGATGATGTGCTTGCGCGACAAACCGCGATCATTCACGTTGTCGCTCATCGACCAGTAGGCTTTGGTGCTAATCACCAAATCGCTGCGCTTGTGATCCTTGATCGCACGTCCGACAACTTCTTCGGCGCGTCCGTGCGCATAGATGTCCGCCACGTCGATAAAGTTGATCCCCTGTTCGATGGCGTAACGGATACACGCGACTGCCCGCTCTTCTTCAATACGATTGCTGCCATAGGTCAGCCACGCGCCGAGCGAAAGCACGCTCACTTTGATCCCCGCCGTCCCCAACTTACGATAGTCCATCGTATGCTTTCCTTTCCTTCCATAGCACCATACGGCAGGACTAAATATAACCATTTCGTTGGAATCTATCACCATGAGCGCAACGGAAACCGATTTCATGGGGTTTTTAAATATGTCAATCGAAAATTACGACGTGTTCCGCTAGAATAAATACGGGGCTTTGTCGAAAGAGGACAAATAGGTGACACACGCGCACATCCGCATTGCGCCGTCCATATTGGCGGCAGACTTCACCCGTTTAGGGGAACAAATCGCCGAATGCGAGGCAGTTGGTGCGGATTGGATTCACGTGGACGTGATGGATGGACGCTTCGTGCCGAATATCACGATGGGTCCGCTGGTTGTCGAGGCAGCACATCGGGCGACTCGCTTGCCGTTGGATGTTCACCTCATGATCGTCGAACCCGATCACCTATTGGACTCATTTGCACAAGCAGGCGCGCGGCGAATCAGCGTGCATTGGGAGGCATGTCCGAATCTGGATCGAACGCTGCGGCAGATCAAAGCGCTCGGCTGCGCGGCAGGGGTAGCGATCAACCCGCACACACCTGCGCTTATGCTGAGCGAAATCCTACCGCTGCTGGATGTCGTCTTGGTGATGACGGTCAATCCCGGTTTCGGGGGGCAAACCTTCATCGAGGGAACGCTCGCCAAGATTCGGCAGATTCGGACGATGATCGGAGCGCTGCCGATTGATCTCGAAGTGGACGGCGGGATCAATGTAGAGACGGCGGCAAGTGTGGTCGAAGCTGGTGCGGATGTACTGGTCGTGGGCAGCGCCCTGTTCAGCCAGCATCACAGTGTTGCAGTGGGGATGGAAAGATTAAAAGCAGCAGTCGCAAACAAAAAGCCGGTTTGACCCGGCTTTCCTGTTTACCCGTTGATTTTCGCAAGCGTCTTGATGCACTTGGCACACAGATTCTTGCGAACAGGCACTCCCTTTTCCATCACGGTCACGCGCTGGATGTTCGGGAGAAACTTGCGCCGGGTTGCACGCATGGAGAAGCTGCGTTGATTCCCAAACATGGGTTTCTTTCCGCAGGATTCACAGACCGCCATCAGATTGCCTCATGCTCTCTACAGCCGAACCGAATAGTGTGTCATGCTATCACAACGCCCCCGCGTGTGCAAGACTCGACAAGAGACGCTCAACCTTTATTCCGTAGCAGCAGTACATTTCTTGAGGTACTCGTATGATCACAAGGCAATCCTTCCGGGCAAATCGCAACTTGATCGTTGACGGTTTGCTCATCAAAGACCTGTTTGGCGCTAGTCTGGCGTGGTTGGAACAAAACCGCGAACAGGTCAATCGTTTGAATGTGTTCCCCGTGCCGGATGGCGACACCGGCACGAACATGTATCTGACCATGCAGAGCGCTTATCGTGAAGTTGCCAACATGAAAGACAATCATGTCGGCAAGCTGAGCGCCGCCGTCGCTACCGGGGCGATCAAAGGCGCGCGCGGCAATTCCGGCGTGATCCTGTCGCAGTTGTGGGCAGGCGTCGCCAAAGCGCTCAAGGATCACGATACACTGGACGCCGAACTGCTTGCGGAAGCCAGCCGTTCGGCGGTGGATATGGCATATCGCGCCGTCGAAAAGCCGGTCGAAGGCACGATCCTCACGGTCTCGCGGCACATGATGGAATCGGTGGTGGAGCGCTACGAAACCGCCCCCGACCTGATCTGGCTGCTCAAGAAGATGGTCTTCGCCGGACGCGAATCGCTGCGCAGCACACCGGAAATGCTCCCCGTCCTCAAGAAAGCAGGCGTGGTCGATTCGGGCGGTCAGGGTCTGGTTTACATCTTCGAGGGAATGCTGCGCGCGCTGTGCGGCAAAATGCTCGATGCCCCTACCCCGACGACGAGTGTCCATGCGGTCGCTGCTATGCCGGTCGCGCCGGTGGCGACTGCCAGCTACGACGCCGATCACTGGGAAGAGGCGCTCGAACCGGAAGACGTGGAAGGCTACGGCTACGATGTGCAGTTCCTGATGCGCGGCACGAACCTGAGCGCCGATCTCATGCGCGCGGCGCTGGCGGAAATGGGCGGTTGGTCAACGCTGGTCGTCGGCGACGAGAACCTGCTCAAAGTCCATGTGCATGTGCATGACCCCGGTCAGCCGATCAGCTATGCGATTCGCACAGGCGCGGCAATTGACGACGTTGTCGTCGAAAACATGCAGCTTCAGTACGAACACTACGTCGAAGCGCGCAAAGCCCGCGAAAACGAAGTCCGCACGGACATCGAAGGCATCGCGGTTGTGACGGTCGCGGTCGGCGAGGGCTTAAGCCGCATCTTCTACGACTCCGGCGCGGCGTATGTCATTCACGGCGGGCAGACGATGAACCCCAGCACGGGTGATTTCTTGGACGCGATCAACGCGCTGCCCAACCATGAGATCATCTTGCTGCCCAACAACAAGAACATCATGCTGGCGGCACAGCAGGCGGCGCAGCACGCCAACGCGGACGCCGAAGGCAAGCACAAACATGTGCGCGTCGTCCCCAGCCTGACTCTTCCACAGGGGATCAGCGCGATGTTCGAGTACAGCAACCTCAGCCTGTCGGACGCCAACCTGAAGGACTTCGTCGAGGGAATGACCGCCGCGCTCGACTACGTGCAAACGTGCGAGATCACGCGCGCGACCCGCGATGTCGAGCTGGATCACGTCATCGTCAGACAGGGGCAGTACATCGGGCTGCTCAACGATCAGTTGGTCGTCGCAAACGACGACATTCACGCGGCTGCCGAGCAGGTGCTCGATCAAGCCGGGGCGGACAAATACGAGCGAATCACGGTATACTATGGCGATGAACTCCGCGAAGCCGACGCGCAGCGGCTCGTGACTTATTTACGCCAGCGGTATAGCCGACAGGATTTCGAGGTGGTCAACGGGGGGCAGGCGCTCTACCCGTACATCATCTCCGTGGAATAATGATACATATCGTCACCGACAGCGGCGCGCATTTCCCGACGCCGCATATCGCCTCCAACGTCACGGTGATCCCGAACCGGTTGACGATTGCGGGCAAAACCTACCGTGAAGGCGTTGACATTGGCGCAGAGGAAGCTCTGCGCCTGATCGCTGCTCAGACCACCGCTCCGACGATCACACCGCCGGGAGTGCAGGACTACAGCGACGTTTTTACGCGTCTTGCGCGGGACACACAAGGGATAGTCGCGATCCTCACCTCGCGGGCGCTCTCGCAGAGTTGGGCGAACGCGCGGGCGGCAGGCGAGGCGCTGTCGGGTCACTGCCCGCTGATGGTGATCGACTCACGCACAGTTTCGACCGGACAAGCGCTGCTCGTCCGGTTGGCGACGCGCCTGATCGAGGCGGGCGGCGTAGCGTTTGACGATGTCGTGACGGCGGTGCGCGGCGCGGTCGAGCGGGTCTATGCAGTGTATTACACCGAGTCGATGGATTTCCTGATACAAAACCGCATCATGCCCGCATCGCACGGCATCCTCGGCATGATGCTCAATCTCAAGCCTGTACTCGCCGTCGAAGAAGGCGAGATCGTCCCGATTGAAAAAGTTCGCACACGAACACAGGGGTTGGATCGACTGGTCGAGTTCGCCGTCGAATTCACCGATCTGGAAGAAGTCATGATCGCGCAGCCCCGTGTCGGCATCACCGAAGGGACGCGTCACCTACAAGAGCGGTTGGCGTTTGAGTTCCCCGGACGGCATTTTCCCCACGCGATTTATGGCGCATCGCTCGCCGGGTTGATCGGCACGGATGCGCTCGGATTAGTGATTCTTGAGCGAGAAGGGACAACCGAAAACGATGACTTTTAAAAAAATACGCTTTGTGACTGATAGTACGTGCGATCTTCCGCAAAACCTTCTTGACCAGCACAATATCCGTGTGGTGCCGTGTTACATCAATCACGGCGAAAACAGCTATCCTGACGACGGGAAAGCCCTCAGCCGCGAGGATTTTTACCGCCAGCTTCCCTCCATGCGACCGTCACCGACCACCGCCGCGCCGTCTCCCGGCGACACAAAAGCCGCCATCGAAGCCGCGTTTGCCGAAGCGGATCATGTCATTGTGATGACCGTCGCCACCAAGCTCAGCGGCACGCTCAACGCCATGCGTTTGGGCGCGGCTGACCTCCCCCCGGATCGCGTAACGCTGCTCGACAGCGAATCGGTCACAATGGGCTTAGGCTGGCCCGTGTTGATCGGCGCGGAGACCGCCGCCGCGACGGGCAGTGTCGAGGAAACACTCGCCGTCATGGAACGCGTCAAGCAAAACACGCATGTCTATGCCGCGCTCGAAACGCTCGAATTCCTACGCCGCAGCGGGCGCGTCGGTTGGGCGGCAGCGGGAATCGGCGCGCTGCTGCAAATCAAGCCGATTCTGCATGTCTTCGGCGGCGAAGTTCATCAAGCCGGGCGCGTCCGCACCTTCACCCGCGCGGTCGATGAGCTGATCCACTTCTGTCAAACCCACGCACCGATTGATCGACTGGCGATTTTGCACGCGACCAATTTGCAAGGCGCGATGGATTTACAGAACAGACTTGCGGATCTTGCGCCGTCGGATACGATTATTGTGAGCATTACGCCAACTATCGGAACGCACATTGGACCCGGCGGGCTGGGGTTGGTTCCCGTCAGTAAGTCGTGGAGAACAGGTTAACGAAACGATGCCTTCGGCACTCGAAACCCTTGTCAAAATCCTCAAACTGGAAAAAGAACAGGGGTATAAGAACGCCGCCGTGATCGGCGGTTTGGCGGCGTACGAAACAAATTGGACGAACAACGCGCACGCGCAGGCGCGTAAACCGGAGCATCATGCGCTGGTGGACGAGCTGGCGGACTTGCTCAAGCGCTACGAAGGGCTTGACAACAAGGACGCGCGCCACGAATCGATCACCTACATGCTGGATCGCATCATGGGGCGCAAGCCGATGCCTGCCGAATATCTTGAGCGGGTGCAGAATTTCGCCTCGACTACCGCGCCCGCAGTGGGCACAGAAGCGCCACCCGTCAAGCCCGCACGCACGGAACGCAATACTCCGCGTGAGCAGGTCGAAGGCGAGGCGGATGAGGAACGCCAGAATCAGCCACGCCAGCAGAAACAGCGCCCTGCCAAAGAGAAACCGCGTCGTGAGGGTCGTTCGCAGGGGCAGGACGGCGACGACGACGACAAAGTGAAACGCGGTACCGAGGGGCGCGTCACCGGTGACGATGATTTCAGCCGTCTCGACATGGAATTCACCGGCGGAGCGCGCGTCCCGACCAAGATCGACATCCCGGTACAGCCCCGCCTCGCGCGTCCGCCGCGTCAGCCGCGTAAGCCGCTTGACCCGGACAAAGCCGCCGATTTGATTCGCGGATTGAATGCCCCGGTCGAACGGGTGCGCAACGTCGGCACAAAGTTGAGCAAGCTGTTTAACCAGCTTGGCGTCTACACGATCAACGATCTGCTGTTCTACCTGCCGCGCCGCTACGACGATTACACCCGCCTGCTGCCGATTGCCCGCCTGACGCCCAACCAACTGGTCACGGTGATCGGGACGGTGCGCCATGCCGAAGTGCGCATCGGCAGATCGGCGCGCAAAGATTTCTTCATGGTGCTGGACGACGGCACGGCGGCGCTCAACGTGACGTTCTTCGGGCAATTCTACTTGCAGCGGCAGATCAAGCCGGGGATGCAGTTGGTACTGCGCGGCGAAACGTCGATCTGGCAGAACCGCATTCAGATGTCCAACCCGGAACACGAGCCGCTGGACGTGGAAGAACTGCGCGCGGCGTCGATTGTCCCGGTCTACCGCCTGACCGAAGGCATCAGCGGGCGGGCGCTGCGCAAACTGATGCGCCCCGCCATTGATTACTGGGCGGAGAACATCCCCGATTACGTGCCAGAAGGCACACTCGAACGCACCGACTTAGCGGACTTGGGTTGGGCGATCAAGAATCTGCACTTCCCCGAAACCCAAGATCATCTGGAACATGCGCAGCGGCGCTACATCTTCGATCAACTGCTCATGCTTCAGTTGACGATCCTCGCCAACCGGCGGGTGTGGCAGTCTCAGCCGAGCATCCCGCTCGATGTGAGTGACGAGTGGTTGGAGTCTTTCCTGAGCACGGTCTACCCCTACCCCCTGACCGGGGCGCAGCGCCGCGCGATCAACGATATTCGCGTC
>JACSRG010000332.1 GCA_014879865.1 Anaerolinea sp. | reverse complement strand
GGCGCAGATCATCGGTTCGACTTGATTGTTACGGTTCGGTACGCCGTGTATGGCAGTTTGTACGCGGGCGTAGATCGCCTCGTGGCAGTTCTGACAGATGGCGTAGCGTTCCTCACGGAACTCGCGCAAATTACGGACGCTGTACGAGGGGTGCGGATACCGCCAGTTCGGGTGGCAATCCGCGCAGCCTAACGCGCTTGCCGGATTTGACTCGCCGTGTACCGAGTCTGCAAGGACGCTAACATCAATGGTCGTGTTGAGCGTTTCGCCGCTCATCAGCACCCACACTTGATTCGATTGGCGGTGGCACAATAAGCAGTAGTCGTCTGAAGTGGCGGCGCGCTGCGCAGGTTCGGTGGGTTCGGCGGTGACTTCGGGGGATCGCGGTCCAGCGGCGATGGTCGCGCGCAGGGCTTCCGAATAGGAGAGTCCCGGCGTGGGTGAAGGTGTAATGTCTTGCGCGACTGCCGGGAATGCGGTTGTGCTCAAAAGTGCCAACCCGCCGACAAGTAAGCCTATGCCGAGGAAAAGAAGCAGTCTTGTTCTGGTAATCACTCTGGTGTGTCCTATATTTAGTGCGGAGGATGGCAAGCAGTCATCATGCTTTGATGAGGGCAAAAGTATAACACACGTTCAGCGCGGATCAGAGGCAGCGCGCGCTTTGGAGAAGTGCGCTAAACTCGGATGCTGCGACTCGTCCTCACAGAAAAATGCTTCACAAAAAGGAATGAATGATGTCAAAGGTTTTCATTAGCTACAGCCGAGATGACATCGAGATCGCTAAAGACCTTAAGCACGACCTCGAAACAAATCATTTTGACGTATGGCTGGATGTAGAGGGGATCGAAACCGGGGATCGCTGGAAAGATCGCCTTGTCAATGCGATTCGCACATGCAGCGCGCTGGTCGTCGTGGCGACACCACGCTCCGAACGTTCGCACTGGGTGATGCGTGAACTCAGCTATGCTATCGAACTGGGTAAGCCGATTCTCACACTGCTGTGCGAGGGTGACTTGTGGCCCGTCCTCGCGGAATTCCAATGCGCGAATACATCGGAGGAATTGGTCAACGGCTTGCGGCGCGTGACACAGTTGTTCATCTGGCACGCCGCCGAAGATCAGCCGTTTGCCGATCAACTGGCAGCGGAACTGGTCAAGCTCGGCGCGAGTTTGTGGAAAGGGGGAATTGACGATTTGCGGCGCGATCTGGACAAGATCAACGTCATCATGCTGCTCGTCATCTCGCCGGAGTCGATGCAGTCGAGGACTATTCGCGACCTGCGGCGTGCCTTTGATGCTGCCCAGAAGCAGGTCATCCCGATCCTCGTTCGGCACAGCAACGTGTCGCCCAAAGTCCGCATGAAGCAGCCGTATATCGACTTTTTGAATCAGACCTTCGCCATCGCGTTCGCGCAGCTCTACGGACGCTTGGTCGATCTGCGCGTCAGTTTGAAAGACCATTCACGGATGCCGATCCCGGCGCAGCCCCCGCTGCTGCTGGATGGGATTGATATGTTCGGCACTGCCAGAGAGAAGGTCTGGATCAGCGGCTTGATCCTTGACACATTCGCGCCCCATTACGAGCGCTTGATCGCCGTCGTCAAAGCTAACCCCGATCTGACGGTGCGCTTTTTGACGCTCCACCTCGACGTAGAGTTTGCCAATGAAGCCGGAGCGTGGGTCGGCATCAATCAACCTGCCGCCAAGACGCTCCACTCGCCCGGCTTCGAGGCGTGGTACGCGACGCAGACGCACAAACTCACGCCGGAAGGGCGCTGGATCGCGATCCGTTTGTACAAGAATCTGCAAGACCTGATGATACTGAAGCAAGCCGTGCCGGATCGCGTCGAGATTCGCACCAGCACGCAGCGTTTTGGCATGGGCTACTTCATCGTCGATCCCTACGGGGAGCAAACCGACAGTATGGTGATCGCTACGCCTTACTTCTACCAAATCGACACGATGAAAGGGGCGAGCTTGGTCAAGTACAATCCGCTCCCGATCTTCATCTCGAAAAGCTCGTCGGTGTCCAGCGATCTGTGGTGGTTCGACCAGTACGTGCAGGAATTTGAACGCCTGTGGGAAGATGGGAAACCGTGGACGTCGACCTGAACGTCGTGTCCACGCACAGTGAACCGTTCCTGATCCAGCTCTTTTTCGCGGCGCAGTTGCGTAATGAGGAAATCATCGCGCTGCTGGAAGATCAGCGCGCGGGATATCAAGCCCGGTTAGCCGAGTTGGAGCGCATCACCATCCCACCTACCGACGATCCGCAGCAGCAGCGGCAGATGTTTGCCGGTATGACGCTCGATCTCGGCATACGCATGGAGCACATGTATATCGACTGGCTGACCGATACC
>JACSRG010000097.1 GCA_014879865.1 Anaerolinea sp. | reverse complement strand
ATACGGCTGCGCATCCGTGCCCGTCCCGGCTGACCACTGCCACCCGCCGTTGTTCGCCGCCGGGTCGCCATCAATCAACCGTTCCATGAAGGCGAGATCACCGCGCCGCCAGTAGATCAACAGGTCTTTCGTCAAGAAGCTGGCGGCGATCATCCGCGCGCGGTTGTGCATCCAGCCGATCTGCTTCATCTGGCGCATGGCGGCATCGATCACCGGATAGCCGGTCATGCCATGCAGCCAGCGGTCGAACTCGTCATCCGCTTGGCGATAGTCCAAGCGGTCAAACTCCGGCTTAAAGCTCTGGTGCAGCACACGCGGGAAGTGGTAGAGGATGTGGGCATAGAAATCGCGCCATGCCAGTTCGCCGATCCACGTGCTGATCGACTGGCGCTCGTTCGCACTGATCGCCTGCTCATCAACGAGCAAACGCGCCGCCGCGTGATACGCCTGCCGGGGCGAGAGCATCCCCATGCGCAAATACGGCGATAGCGCCGATGTTCCAACCGGATCGCCGAACGGGTCGGCAATCAAGCGGTTGCGCGTATCGGCGTAGGTATAGATCGCCTCACTCACAAACTGTTCCAGCCGCCGCAGCGCCACCGTTTCGCCCGCCTCCGGCAGATCGATGGTCGAACCGAAGCCCAAGTCCGCCAGCGACGGGATCGGCTCATTGCGCACGCCGTCAAGCGGGTGAACATTCATCCGGTCAAGCGGCAGCACGGCGGGCTTCGACAGGGTTTCCCACCGCTTACGGAATGGGGTGTAAACCGTATACGGCTTGCCATCATCCTTGTGGACTTCGCGCGGCGCGTGGATCAGCACGTCGTCGAACGAGTGCGCGGGAAACGCCTTGAGGATCGCCGTATCGCGCTGGTAGGCGTAGGGCGAAACATCGCGGTTGAAGTAGATCGCGCTTGCATTCGTCTCGGCGATGAGGGTTCGCAGCACGTCAAGCGGATCGCCGTGCCGGATGACCAGACCGCTCCCCCACCGCTTGAGGTCGGCGTCGAGTGCGTGCAGCCCCTTGAGCAGCCATGCTACGCGCGGCGCTCCGACTCGTTCACTCTTGAGCAGCGTCGGGTCGAAGATGAAAACCGGGATCACCGGCGCGCCGGTCGCCAGCGCCGCATGGAGCGCACTGTTATCGCTCAGGCGCAGATCGCGCCGGAACCAGTGAATAACCGGATTCACGGCGTCACCCCTTCGCGCTGATCGTCGAGGATCGACAATACCCGCGCTGAACGGGGCACACGGCGCAGCACATCCGCCGCGACGCGCAGCGCGCCGAGTGTCACCCCGGCAGTCGATTGACCGGGGAAGATCGAATCTCCGACGAGGCGCACATTGGGAATCCCGGTCAGCGGTGTGCGCGCCTTGAACAGCGACGTTTGCGGGAAACCGCCGACCATCCCGCGATGGCGTCCGGTGTAGAACTCGTAGGTGACCGGTGTCCCCGGCAAAATCAGCTTAACCGCGCTGCGGAAGCCGGGAATCGCCTGTTCCAAGTTGGCGAGAATCCGCTCCGTGTAGTCGGCTTTGCGGTCGGCATAGGCGTTCGGGTCACGTTCGAGCGCGTCCCACCAGCCCCCCGGATCGGTATGCGTCGTGACCGTCGCCGCGCGCATTCCGGCGGGAGCGCGGGTCGCATCCCATGTCGGCGACAGCGACAGAAACGCCGTGCGCGTCTCGCCCATCGCGCCGCTCATCTCCGTGATGATCTGATGGTGATCCGGCAGATCGGCGGGCAGTTGCGCCGCGTCGATGCCCATGTGCAGCACGAACGCGCCCCACGTCGCCCGCCGCGTCTCGACCTCGCGGCGCAGTCCACGCGGACTCGCCTCGTCCAAAAGCTGATCGAGCGACCACGGGGTGAGATTCGCCAGCAAGAAGTCGCACGGGAAGGTTTCGCCCTTCTTGGTCGTCACGCTGACCGCCCTACCCGCCTCGACATTGATCCGTTCGACGCCGTGCCGGAACAGCACACGCCCGCCCAACTCGCGGATTTTCTCGACCAGCGTTTCGCTGATCCCGCCGATGCCGCGCTCGACGTGATACACACCCTGCCGCGCCAGATCAAGCGCGGTCGCGCTGTACATGGCGTTGGCGTGGCGCGACGTGGTCTGTGAGGAAATCAACAACTGCCCGTCGATGAAGCGCACGAACGCGGGATCGCGCGCCAGCCCGCGCAGGCGCACCCAGTCATACGCCGACATCAGCGCGAACGGGAGCATCCGCAGATCACGCGGGAAATTGCGCAGCCCCACTTTGACCAACTGCCCCAGTTCCGCCGCGCTCGTGGGGATCCACGGGAGTCCTTGCGCGGAGAGCGACCAGCCCAAGTCCGCCAGCGCCGACGTCAT
>JACSRG010000913.1 GCA_014879865.1 Anaerolinea sp. | reverse complement strand
GCGCTCGTCAACCTCCTGACACACCCCGATCTCGCCGCGCGTGGCACAGCGGTGATCGCGCTCTCCGTCCTTCGCCGCCAATCGCCGATCTTGCGCGAGACGCCCGCGCAAGATGCTTTCTGGCGCAACGTCTACCACAACCTCGCCAGCATGGCGGAGACCGCGCCAGCGCATTGGGGCGAACTCTCCGAGCTGGCGCACGCGCTCACGCTCCCCGCCGCCGAACAAAACATCCGCCTGCGCGAACTCGCCGCCTCAAGCGACAACATGGACATCCGCGCCAGCGCCGCCCGCGCCCTCGGTCAAAACCGCGACGCTGAAAGTGCCAGCGTGCTGCAAGCGTGCGTGACCGAAACGGATAACAGCAAATTGGTCGCGGCGGCGCTGGAAGCGCTCGGCTTGATCGGCGGCGCAACCGCAGGCGATGACGCGCTCCCCGTGATCCTCGGCATGCTCGCCAGCCCCACGACCGGCGTGCGCTTCGCAGCGGTCAATTCGCTGGCGTTCATCGGGAGCGACGCCGCCGCCAAACAACTGCGCGCGCTGCTCGACAGCCCGAACAGCGCCACGCGGATCGACGCAATTCGCGCGCTTGCCCGCCCGGAGTCGCGCATCGCGGCAGAGATCGCCGTGCGGATGCTGCTGGTCGTCGCCGTGCGTGACCGCGACGCCAACGTGCTGCACACCCTCGCGCAAACGTTGGGGCAGTTGGACACGCCGCAGTCCGATAACATGCTGCGGATGCTGCTCATCCACGACAGCGATCATGTGAAGAACGGCGCGCGTAAAGGGATCGAGGCGCTCGCCCGTCTGCGCGCCAGATCGACCTAAGCACCTTCGCTCAGTTCAAAATTGGGCGTATGCTTTTGATACACTCTTAACAATTGGATGCTTTAATAGAGTGGGTATCCTTTTTAAACGCAAGAAAGGTATTACAATGCGTAAGCTGGTACTGCTCGTCCTCGCGGCGCTGCTCGCTCTGTCGGGCGCGGTCATGGCTCAAGATGATCTGGCAAATGTTGATCCTTCCGGTCAAACGGTAATTTACTGGCATCAGTTCCGCGATGCGCAGGGCGCGACCATCGACGCGCTCATCGCCCAGTTCAACGAAACCAACGAATATGGCATCACCGTCGAAGGCACGTTCCAAGGCAGCTACAATGAAATGCGCGATCTCGTCAACGCGGGCATCGTCAGCGGTGAACTGCCGAACCTCGCGGCGGGCTATGCCAACGACGCCGCCAGCTATGCGCGTGATGGCGCGGTCGTCGATCTGCTGCCGTATTTCAACAGCCCGGAATGGGGCTTGAGCGCCGACGAAATGGCGGACTTCAACATGGGCATCCTCGCCGCCAACACCGCCGCCGATGGTCAGCTCCTCGCGTGGCCCCACCAGTCGTCGGCTCAGGTCTTGGTTTACAACGAAACCATGCTGAGCGAACTCGGTTTTGACGCCGCTCCGACCACCTTCGAAGACTTCCGCACCATCGCCTGCGCGGCTGCCGAAATGACCACCGCCGATGGCGGCGATGTTCAGGGCTTCCCGATTGTCGCCGATGCGTCGGCATTTGAATCGTTCGTCGCCAACATGGGCGGCAGCATCTATGACGCCGAAGCCAACGCCTTCACCTTCGCGGGCAATCAGGCGGTCACCGATGTGCTGTCCTTCTACAAAGACCTGTACGAGAGCGGCTGCGCTTACATCCCGGCGGAACGCTTCGCCGAACAAACCGACTTCGCGCTCGGCTTGAATCCGTTCTTCCTGAGCAGCACGGCGGGCTTCACCTTCATCAATGCGGCGCTGGTCGATAACAACGCGGCGTTCACGTGGAACGTCAGCACGCTGCCCTACACCGAAGGCAGTCAGGCGCTTCAGGTCTTCATCCCCAGCATCATCATGTTCCAGAGCACGCCCGAAGCGCAGTTGGCGAGCTGGCTGTTCCTGAAGTCCCTCATCAGCCCCGAAGCGGCGGCGACGTGGAGCGCGGGCACGGGCTACTTCAACCCCGTTCCGTCGTCGGCGGCGATGCTGACCGAAGAAGGCTTCGGCGCGAATGCGGCGATCTTCCCGTACTTCAGCACCGCCAATGACATTCTGAACAACCCGGATGTCAACATCTACGGCAGCCCCGCGATCAGCGCCTACGGCACGGTGCGCGGCGCGCTCAGCGAAGCGGTTGCCAACGTCACCACCAACGGCATGAGCGTCGAAGACGCCGTTGCCACGCTGCAAGCGGCGGCGGATCAAGCCATCGCCGACGCGCAGTAAACCGCTATCCCACCCTCCCGCGAACTCGCGGGAGGGTGACAACAGGCGCGCCTCGTCAGGAACAACTCTGCACGGCAAGAGCACCGCAGTC
>JACSRG010000868.1 GCA_014879865.1 Anaerolinea sp. | reverse complement strand
TTGGACAGGCGCGCCCGCGCTTCGTCCGCTGTGTCGGCAAACGAAATGTTGTTCAAGGCGCTGCCCTGTGCCATGCCGGTAAAGGTCTTGTACACGCCTTTGATCAGCGCGTTCGCGCCGACGATCACGAGGGGACCCGTGCCGTTTTCGCCCATCTTGAGCATATTCTTGGCGTGGTCGAAGGCGGCGGGGGTGAAGAACGATCCGCCGGGAATGCTGATGCCCGCGCTGATGTCCAAGATCGCCGCGATGGTGACCGGGGATTTCTCCGTCACCTTTTTGATCTTGGTGAACATGTCATACATCTGTTCCCATGTCCAATCGCCGCGCACTTCGCACAGCATCACGGTACGTTCGTCATTGTCCCAGTAGAGTTCAATCGCCATCGTCAACCCCCTTGTCGCCGGATGCTAATAACTTAGCAGGCGAAACTAACTTCCCGCTCAATAGAACATTAAAATGGGATAATTCCAGCGCAATTTTGAAAAATCTATATAGTAGTCAGTACGTTCACTAGTTATGGAATCTCGGGAAGGCACTCATGAACGTTCTTGACCAGTTGTTCGGGGAGATGAACACGGCGGGCTTGTTGATCTTCGGGGCGGTCATTATCCCGGTCGTCGCCGTCGCGCTGGTGCTGCTGATCATTGTCGTGCGGGCGGGGCGCAAAGTTCGCGCCAGCCAGAATTGGCGCATCGCCAAAGGGCGGGTGCTCGCCTCGTACATCGAACGCCGCTACAGTCGCACAGGCGAAGGCGGAACTTCGGCGGCGTATTACCCGGTCGTCGCCTATGAATATGAGGTCGGGCGGCAGCACTTTCAAGGCTCGCGGATTCGCTTTGGCAATCAAATCGGCTACGGGTGGACGGGACCCGCGCAGAAAGACGTGGATCGTTTCCCGGTCGGCGCGCCGGTCGATGTGTACTATGACCCCGAAGCGCCCGAAGATGCGGTGCTGGAACGCAGCGCGCGCGGATCAAACCGGATGCTGCTGATCGTGGTCGCGGTGATTTTCGGGACGATCTTGTGTACGCTGGTCATGACGTTCGGCGGTTTCGCGCTGGCGGAACAATTCGTGCGGGGCTTGGGACTGGATGCGCTGATCGGCGCGGCAAGCGGAAAATGATCCGCTGCTATCAGGAAAACGTCCTGAACAGCAGTTTTGACCCGGCAAACGGCAGTCCATTTACGATTTTCATCATATACTGATCGTGTGCGATTGCTTCCTATGACGCTGATGTAATTTGCACTTCAAAAGAGTCCATGAGGAAGCAATCTTCACTGATCATTACCCTCAAAAAGGACTGGATCATCATGAAGAAGTTTGCTCTCTCTCTCTTAATAGTCGGGCTGGGCTGCGTACTGTTTCTGGGCAGCGTATCGACAGCATCCGCCGCCGGGGAAACCTTCAAAGTTGTCTCTGTAGACACAACCGGCTGTGCAAGCGGGAATTTCGGCATGACGGTGGAGCGTGCCAATCTCGATGGCGGCACCTACTATGTTCACACTGTCGTCACCGTGGGCAGCCTCATTTATATGAACGAACAGGCGAGCATCTCAGTCAATGGGTTAAGTGGTTGGAATGTCTTCGATAACTTCACTTACGGGGCAGTCCCCAACCCCGGTACCTATCCGATTCCGGCAGGGCAAACCATGCAGCTCGACTTCACGCTCGAACGTCCGGTCGGAACAATTCTGTACTCATGGCGGCTGATTGTGGATGGCTGCGACACGGGGAACATTCAGTTTAACGGCGTCCCAACGGTATCGGCGTCGTGCCCGAATCCGCTCCCCGTTGGAGCGACGGTTCGCAATGTGCCGCTCGGTTCGCCTGTTTATTACGCGGCGGACGCGGGTACGCTCCTGACGTGGAGCCTCCCGGCGGGCAACTGGTGGGTCACGCAGACCAGCGGTGATTTCGCACAAGTGTGGATTGCTTGCCAAGCCAACAGAGTCTGGATTCCAGTCACGGCGCTCGGCAGCTAAGCCACAAGTCGAAATTCGATCAGAGGACGAGACATGTCTCGTCCTGTTTTGCCGACATTCGGTCACTGGCTTAGTTCTGATGTAACCCAAGTGAAAGACTGTGCAGTTTAGCTTTTAACCTCATTCTCCAACCCCTCTCGCCGTATGTGACGCGGCGAGAGGGGTGAGGTAAGCATTTCCCGCTTGGGTCTTGCCTTACGCCATCTCGGTGATCTGATCCATCATGGCGTTGAATTCTTTGAACGTGAGCTGCTGCTTGGCGTCGCTCATGGCGACCGGCGGGTTCGGGTGAACCTCGACCATCAAGCCGTCCGCGCCGCTGGCACGCGCCACGCGCGCTAACGGGTTGGCGATGTCACGCCTTCCCGCCGAGTGGGAGATGTCCAC
>JACSRG010000932.1 GCA_014879865.1 Anaerolinea sp. | reverse complement strand
CCGGTGCCGCTCAGCGCCGGGTCATCGACTTGATTGAGGAGCAGCCGCGCCACACGTACGGTGACGGAATACAGCGTCAGGTTCTCGATCTGGCGGATCAGTCCGCGCACACGACCGGAGAGGACTTGAACCACGCGCAGCGCGAACGTCCCATCGTTCTGGATGCAGTCTTGAAAGACTTGAGTCGGGAACACCCATAACTTGGTATCGCTCAGTGCCGCCGCATTTGCCGGGTTTGCGCCGCCGTCGAATGCGCTGATGTCATTGAAGGTGTCGTCATCGCCGAAGATGCGCAGAATATGTTCCTGCCCCTGCGGGTTGAGCTTGTAAATTTTGACGCGCCCCGTCTGGATCATCCACAGCCCGGCAGCCGGTTCGCCCTCTAGGAAGAGGATTTCCCCGGCAGCCGCCGTATGTGCGACGGCGCTGTTCACCATACGCTCGATGATGATGGGATTTTGCCCCTCGAAATAGGCAAGCTGACTCAGATGGGCAGACAGTGAGTAGGACATCGCGGCGGACTAGACCTCTGGTAGGACGTAAGACGACACATCCCACCCCGCGTTGATTCGGCTCAGGGTCGCTTCGCACGACTGCACGCCGCTCGTCGCGTCTGCATACTCGACGTTGGAAGCGCCGACCGCACAGGCGAAGCGCAGCGCTTCCTGTGGTTGGAAGCCGCGCAGCAGCGCCATGAGAAAACCGGCGTAGGCACAGTCACCCGCGCCGATTGCCCCGACGACGTTGACCTTAAAGACCGGATGCCAGTGTTCAAGCCCGCCCCAATGTGCCCATGAGCCGCCGAGCCTGTCAAAGCGGGCAAAGCGTCGAGCATCGCTGGCGGTCTTCATGTAGAAGCCGTATTCGCCTAACTTCAACCCGGCAACCGCTGCACCCATTTCGATTAGTTCATCCGCCAAGCGGCGCAGATAGGCGCGGTTGAGGTGCGCCATGACAGCGCCATGCCAGCGATCATAATCGGCGCGGCGCAGCATGAACACGATTTCCTCGATGCTCGGCAAGAACACATCGACAAACGGCAGCACCCGGTGGAGCACTTCCACCCAGTTCACGCGCCCGCTCGGTCCACCGGGATCGGGGTGAGTCATATCCAGAGCGGTGACGACGCCGAGATCGTGAACCCGCTGGAAGAGGGCAGCCAGCGCTTCGCCGTCGTTGGCGTACAACTTCGGCAGCAGGGGCGGATACCCCAGATAGAAGATCTTCGACTGCTGAACTACCGCCAGATCGACATCCGACAGATCGAAATGCACGTTGTTGCCGGGGCAGTGCAGGATAATCCGGTCGGCGTCACGCGGGGAGAGGATCACCGAATACGAGCTTGCCACATTCGGGCGAGTCGTGATGAGGTCGCCGAGTGACGGATCACAATCTTTGAGCTTGGCGATGATCACGCGTCCGAGCAAATCATCGCCGACCCCGGTCATCAAGCCGACCTTCACGCCGAGCCGGTGCAGGGCAACCCCGGTGTTCGAAACCGCGCCCCCGGTCGCCAGCGTTAGCGCACCCATCTCAAACAGTTTGCCCGCCGAAGCCAGCGCTTCGAGCGGCAGGTTCGAAGTATCGGGAATGAGGTCAGCGCACAAATGCCCGCTGACAATGACATCGTAAGCCATCGCTCATCCTTTGCCTATTCGACGATCACGCAGCGCAGCGATTTCTGGGATTCCAATGCGGCGGTGAGCAGGGCGTGATGCTGTGCCGTCTCATGCGGCGTCGCGCAGTAAAACGACTGCCGCATTCCTGTGTGACCATTGAGCAGTTCGTCACAGAAGGCAGCCCACATCTGCAAGATGCTGTCCGAAAAGCCGAACTCAAAAATGCCGCCGGTGATCGTCGGGTAGGCGCTCGCGTAACCGAGGCTTTCCTCGTTCCACGTTTGCCGACCCCCGCTTGTGTAGCGCATCGTCAGCAGCGACTTCGGATGGCGGGTCGAAAACCGGATGCTCTGCTCTGTGCCGTAGATGTTGATGTACCATGTGTTCGTCTCGCCCGGCGCGATGCGATAGGTCTTGAGCATCATCGGGAAGGCGTCGCCCTGCTCCGTACGCACGTCACAGAAAAGCACGGCGTTATCCCACGTCTCGCACGGCACTTTCTTGCCGTCTTTGGTCAACCGCTCGGTGACGATGTTGCTCAAGATGGCGCGGACGTTGTGCGGTTTCCACCCGGCGCGCAGCGGCACATGGGCGACATGCAGTCCAAGATCGCCCATGCAGCCGTATTCGCCGTTGATTTCGACCATCCGCTTCCAGTTGATCGGTTTGTTAGGGTCAATGTCGCTGCTGTGCAGGAAGCCTGCTTCGACTTCGAGGATCGTCCCAAACTGGCGCTCACGGATGCTCTCGATCACGCGCTGCGCGCCGGGGAAAAACGGGAACTCGGAGGAGCAGCGAACGAACACGTTCGGGTGCTGCTCGATCACTGCCAGAATCGAACGGTTTGCCGCTTGATCGATTCCAAACGGTTTTTCGCCGAGCAGATGTTTTCCGGCTTGGATGATGTCGGTATACATCTGCGCGTGGAGGTTGTGAGGCACAGCACAGTAGATCGCGTCGATGTCGGAACTGGCGAGCAGGTCAAGGTAATTGGTCGTGCTGATGTTCACGGTCGGAAAGTTGGCTTGGAACCAGCCAAACAGCGCCGGATTGGTGTCACAGATGCCGGCGATCACCGGCTGAAAGTCGAGGTCGAGCAGGTGCATCCACCGCGCTGCTGCGCTGGCGAATTCGCGTCCCATCAACCCCAAACCGATCACCCCGAATCGAATTGATCGCTTTGCCATGCCTCACCCCCGCCTAGCTGAGATACGCTGCCGCCTGCTGCGGCGTGGCATCGTCGTGGACAATCGCCATCAGCGCGCGCGTAATCGCGGACGGGTTCGCGTGCTGGATCACATTGCGACCGTAGACGATTCCCTTCGCGCCCTGCTTCATCAAGTCGTAGGTGCGCTGGAGGATTTCGCCGTCGGAGACCTTGCCGCCACCGCGCACGAGCACGGGTTTCCCTGCCGCAACTTCGACAATCCGGTGATACTGGCTGGCATCGTCCGCCGGGTCAGCTTTGATGATATCCGCACCGAGTTCGATTGCCTGACGCACCAGAGGAATCATTTTTTCGATGTCGCCATCGACCGAGTAGCCGCCTTGCCCGTTCACGATCTGCATCACGAGTGGTTCAATCATAAGCGGCATGCCGTAACGTTCGCATTCGGGTTTGAGCGCCATGATGTTGCGCACGCACTGATCCCAGACTTCCGGTTGATCGGGCAGCAGGAACAGGTTGGCGACGACGCACGCCGCATCCAAGCGCAGCGCCTGCTCAAGCGGCTTGTGGATCATGCGGCTGAACAGCGAACGCGGGAGCTGCAGCCCGTACAGGTTGGCGATGTCCGTGCGCAGCACGAGCGCGGGTTTCGCCTTGCCGGGAATCGCTTGGAGCAGGGGAGCTTGACCGACGCTGAGTTGAATCGCGTCGGGGTCGGCGTCGAGCAGGGTGCGGATCACCTGCGGCATGTCCTCGATCCCCGCCAAGAAGCGCTGCTCCCCGAAGAAGCCATGATCGACTGCAACGTCAAAACACTTGCCATCTGCGGCGAAGAGCCGCGCCATCCGGTATGCTGTACTCATCTTGAGTCCTTATCGGTGTATCCCCTTGTCAAGGGGTCATCAACCATGCTTAGTCGTAAATCGCCGCTGTCACGCGCGGATCACCTGTACGCCCGCTGCCTCGATCTCGAAGGCGCTGCGATCCGGCAAATCCGAATCGGTGATCAGCACGTCAATCTGATTCAGCGCCGCAACATTCAGCGAACACACATGCCCGTACTTACTGCTGTCGGCGACCAGCGCGACCCGCGCGCTCTGCTCAACCATCGTGCGCTTGACCTCGGCTTCCAGCGTGTTGGCGGTGGTGACGCCATGCGCGAGATCAAACCCGCCCGACGCGATGAACGTCCAGTCGGCGTTGAACATGCGCAGGGCTTGCAGAGTTTGCGGTCCGATCAATGAGCGCGTGACCGGACGCAGGATGCCCCCCGGCATGATCAGTTCGGCATAGGCAAACTGGCTGGCAGCCATCGCCACATTCAGCGCGGGGGTGATCACGCGCAAGTAGTCGAACGTGGGCGGCAGGCATTTGATGATCTCGACCGTCGTCGTCCCCGCATCCACGAGGATCGTTTGCCCGCTGCTGATAAGCTGCGCTGCCCGCTGACCGATGCGCTTCTTGCGTTCGCTGTTCAGGACGCTCCGCTGTTCAAGATAGGCTTCCTGTTCGGTCGGGGGGAGCTTCGAGACTGCGCCACCCCAGATGATTTCGCACAAGCCGGCGGTTTCCAGATCGCGCAAATCCGTGCGGATAGTCACGGCGGAAACGTGGAGCAGTTCACATAGTTCAACTGTGCGCACCGCGCCCTCGCGCTTGAGAATATCGGCGATGATGCGCTGGCGTTCAACTGCCAGTAGTGCTGCGTCTTGGTTACTCGTCATCCGCGCGTGACTCCATTCCCTATCCCGATTCAAGCCTAATCACTTTCGAATTTCTTGTCAAATTTTCGCTTTTTTTCTAATTTTGCTGCATAGTGGAGTCTGTGCATTAAAATCAGAAAGAAAGTGATACTCGACGGTAACAGCATGGCATCGATTAATGTGCGGGTCGCAGACAAACGGATATGGGTCGGGGACGAAGGGCGCGCGCTGCTCAGCGGCGAAGTCCATTACTGGCGGCTGCCCCCCTCGGCATGGCTACCGGTTTTGCAGCAGATCAAGGCGCTCGGCTTGCGTGTGATCAGCACGTATGTCTGCTGGGAGTTTCACGAGGTCGCGCCGGGGGAGTACGACTTCGACGGGCGCACGGATGCAGCGCGCAACCTGCTGCATTTTCTCGACCTCGTGCAGTCGGAGGGCTTATGGCTGATCGCTCGTCCCGGTCCGTACATTTACGCGGAATGGGTCAACAACGGCGTCCCGGCTCGCGTGGCGCACCTGCATCGCCTGCACCCGGACTTCGTCACCGCCGCGCGCGCTTACCTGACGGCGGTACTGGGCGCGCTGACACCCTATTTCGCGGTGAATGGCGGTGCGGTGGTGCTGCTACAGGTCGATAACGAGCCGGACGCATGGGCGACCTTCTATGCGCGCTCGCTTGGACTGGCGGGCGAACCCGGTGTGTTTCAGGCGTATCTGCGCGAGGCGTATGACGGCGATCTGAATCGACTGAATGCTAACTGGGAATCTTCGCTGACCGATTTTGATCACGCGCAAGCTGTGACGACCCCCGCAATCCTCGAGCGAGCGTATGTGAATCGCTATCTCGACTACCGCCGTTTTCTTTACTGGTACAGCGCCGAAATTGTGCGTTGGACGGCGGAGCATTTCCGCGCTCACGCGCCGGGAATGCCGCTGCTGATCAACCACTACCCGCATCATCTGGCGCAGAACTGGCGTGTCTTGGAGGCTTACGGCGACGTCAGCGGGATCGATTACTACTCGCACAACGAATTCACCCGCGACGATTGGGAACATGGCGAGTTTTTACATCTGCTGCGCTACACCCGTTCGTATGCCGCGCTGCCCTTCATCGCCGAATTTCAGGCGGGCATCTGGCATGGGTGGCACAGCATCAGCGGGATTTTGACGGCGCGCCACTATCAACTGGCAGCGGTGTCGGCGCTGCTGGCGGGCGTGGCGGGCTGGAACTGGTATATGCTGGTCAACCGCGACAACTGGTACATGAGTCCGTTCAACGAATGGGGACGGGCGCGCCCCGAACTGATCGTCACGTTCCAGCGGCTCGTCAAGCTGTTTGAGGAAATCGATCCACCAAGTTTGATCAAGTTGACCGAAACAGCGCTGGCGCTGGATGTGCTCGACCGCTCGTCGGAGATCGGCGGCTTTGACGATCCGGTGCGGACGGCGTGCTATCAGGCAGACGTGGACTATGAATGCTTCGACATGGCGACCGGCACGCTGCGTAAACCACTGCTGCTGTACAGCGGGCATCGCTGGATGGAGGAAGCGTCACAGCGGCGTCTGCTCGATTATGTCGAGGCAGGGGGTAATCTGGTGTTTTTCGATCAGCTTCCGGTCTATGACGCACAGATGAACCGTCTCAACCTGCTTGGGCTGCGCGAACCGGAGGGCATCCTTTCCGGCGCTCACCTGACCATTTGGCTCGGCGATCAGCCGTGCGAAGTGAGCGTCCCGCGCCATTTTCTCTATGATCGCGTCCCCGGCGAACCGATCCATTCATTTCGCCGCCTCGACTCCGGCTACAACGCCGAAGAACAACGCCTCCATTTCGGGCTGCCAATGGGGACGCAAACGGTTATCGGCTATCGGGAGCGGCGCGGCAGCGGGTCGATCACGGTGCTGGGTGTGCCGCCCACGTCATCGCTGGTGACGGCGCTCCATCGCTGGTTTGATGTGCCGCTGTACAGCCATGTCAGCCTAGCCGGGGTGAGTTCGGCGTTGTTCCAGCGCGACGAGGTCTTCTACGTGATTGTTGCCAACAACCGTGCCGATCCGGTCGATGCGCTGATCGAGCTGCATCGACCGGCGTTCGCGGCGGCGCGCTATGAGGTTCGCGATCTGTGGACAGGGGCAGCCGACCGCGTCGATCTGGCGATCAACGCGGTGGTGCGCGCACAACTCCCCGCCAAATCGGGGACGGTTTTGCGGTTAAATCACCTCGATGAAGTCACGATCCGGTAGAGAGGGGAAGGGCGCGTGCGGTTCAGCTTGATACCAGTACGAGGTCGAGGCGATGTCATCTTGCAGGGGCAGGAAGCGTCCTTCAGACCGCCAGCCGAGCGCCTGTATCGTCACCCGCAGATCGCGCTGGAAATGGATCGGGTCGGGAATGTGCCAGCGGTACATACCAAAGCGCTGCTGCGACTTGTACAGTCCGTTCGGCTTGATCACCTGCGGCAAACCGAGAAACGGCGTGGAGAACACACCATATTCCCCGGCGGGATGCTCGAAATTCCATGCGCCGCCGAAGTAGTCTTCCGTGCCTGTCCCGCAGATGGTCGGGAAGTCTTGATCGCCGTCGAGATAAAATTTGATTTCGCCTTCGCCCCACCAGTTGTTATTGTTGACGCCCCACGCGAGATACGTACCAACGTAGTGCCCGCGCCCCTGTACGCCATCCAGCAGCGTATGCACCTCTTTGTAGGGAACGGGATTACTGCGCCGCCACTGCGCGTGCAAATAGCCGACCTCCGGCGGAATTTCCTCAAGGGTATAATCGATCTGGTAATAGAAACCATCGATCTGATCTCTGGACTGGTTCTCGACGGTGATGCGGGCGCGGGTGCGAAACGGCATGGGGAAATAGCAGTTGAAGCCCCCGGCGGGGTTGACGGCGATCATCAACGAACTGACATTCGACCGCACGCACCAGCCGTTGCAGAAGAAGTCGCCAAGCGGTACTTCAATCGATGGGGTCGGTTCGTCGTCCCAGTAGCAGCGGAAGATCAACGACCGCCAGAAGTGCGGATCGACCGTCAGCCAGATGTGCCGGATCACGCCCGAACCGGCGATGTTCGCCAGTTCTGCCATGCTGTGACCGGGGATGCGTATGCAGGGCGAAACTTTCCAACCTTGCCCAAGCGTGCTGGCGGGTCCGGGGATGCCCGCGCCTTCGGTCGCCATCCCGCCTTTGCCTTTTTCGCCGGTGAAGTTTTCGGCGCTGATCGAGCGCGATTGGGCACTGGAAAGTTTGCTGATGTTTGAAAACAAGTCGGAGCCGAACATTTTGTCTCGCTTTCTCGTCAAAAGACCACATTTTTAGTTTAGCAACAGCTAGGCTTATTGGTGAGGATTCTCATGATCAACTGGCAATCGCTAACCCCGGTTTATGTTCCGGTGCTGTGCAGTACGCATCTGGTCGAGCATGATCGGCTGTTCCACCTAGGTCCCGGCGAACTGCATCGCAACGCGCCGCAGGCGCGGCATATCCACGACTGCTACGAAATCGGCGTGATTACGTCCGGCTATGGCGTGTTCGTCGTCGGTGATGAGGAATATCAGTTTGAAACCGGGCAGGTTTTCATCATCAACGACTTGCAACCGCATATGGCGTACACCGCCGACGAGTGTGAGACAGTCGGCTTGTTTGTGGTGCATTTTCACCCGGCAATCGTGACGGATAGCTGGATCACGAAGATGCGTTCCGAAACATGGCTGCCGTTCACGCTCGACTTCAACCGCTCCGGTCCGATGATCCCGCTGCACGATCCGACCACGCCCATCTTGTGCGATTTGCTCAATCAAATCTGGGATGAAGCGGAACGGCAGGAGCACGCATGGGAGATCATCACCGGCGGCTTGCTGATTCAGGCGGCGGGGTATCTGGCGCGCCGCCTGCTGGATGAACAGGAGACTCCGCCCCAGTATCATGAGCGGCGTGAGGCGCTGCGGAAAATTAGTCCAGCGCTGCGACTGGTCGAAAGCCGATTTGCCGAACCGCTGACGCTGGACGACATGGCAGCCGCCGCGATGGTCAGCCGGTCACACCTCTGCGCGTTATTCAGCACGGCGCTTGATACGTCCCCGATTGCTTATCGAAATTCGCGGCGATTGGTCGAAGGCGAGCGGCTGCTTCGCTCAACTGACCGCCCGGTTCACGAAATTGCCTACGTCGTTGGCTTCAGCAGTGTTCAGGAATTCAACCGTTTGTTCCTGCGCTATACCGGGATGCAGCCGTCACAATTCCGGCGCAGCTTCGACGGCGCAAAAGAGAATCAGAAGATCAGTTCATCTTGTAAGACGATTTTGTCTCCCGTAGAGGAACGGGGGAGCGTATGATGAATCTGAATAATCGAGACCTTACGATTGTAGGTAGGAGTTCAAATATGAAGCCTTTTACCCTCTTAGTCGTTTTGTGCATCTTGTTGTTTGCGCTCGCCCCGGTTGCAGCCCAAGATACCCCACTGCCAGAATTCCCGATCACCCTGCCGGATACGGTTGCCGAAGGG
Source organism: Anaerolinea sp. (assembly GCA_014879865.1). GTDB lineage: Bacteria > Chloroflexota > Anaerolineae > Aggregatilineales > Phototrophicaceae > Flexifilum. The sequence continues at coordinate 4,397 of JACSRG010000932.1, read as the reverse complement.
CGTGAGGTGGCGATTACGGTATCGGCATGCATTGGCGAAGACCAAGAACAGGCGCGTCAGGATTTCGACGCGCAGCTCGCACGCTTCATGGAAGCGTATCCCAACGTCACCGTGACCCGCACGCAGTACTGCTTCTCGCCGGAATCATTCGCGGCACTCGTCGCGGGCGGGACGCTGCCGACGGTGTTCGGCGTTCCTGCGACTGAACCGCAGCGCTTGATCGCGCAGGGTGTCGCGGCAAACCTCGCCCCGTATTTTGAAAGTCTGGGACTGAGCGGCATCTATAACCCGACGCTGCTCGCGCTCCTGTCGGACGCCGAAGGCAACCCCTACGGCTTCCCCGAATTCTCGTATGCACAGGGCATCGGCTGGGATATTCCCACGCTGAGCGCCGCCGGTTACGATGCGCCCCCGAATACGTGGGATGAATTCGGCGCGGTCGCGCAAGAAGTCGCCGATCCGGCGGCAGGCGTTGCCGGTTTCGCGATGTTCCTCTCCGGTGGTGGCGGTGGTTGGCACTTCACGAACCTCGCCTACGGTTTCGGCGCGACCGAACTGATCCGTGACAACGGCGATGGCACCTACACCGCCGTATATGGCGAAGGCGCTGCCGTCGAGGCGATGCAGTTCCTGTATGACCTGCGTTGGCCCGATGCCGAAAATGCGCTTCCGCTCGATCTCGCCAGCAACCCGACCTTCGAAACGGTTGACGGACGCTCGGTCATGTTCATGAGCCCGGCGGACGGCAGCGTTGGTTGGCTGCGCGTGAATATGCCGGATGTCGATCTGACCCGGTTCGGCTACACTGCTATGCCGCAAGCGCCCGATGGTATGCGTTACACGCTGACAGGCGGAAGCCATCAGATGGTGTTCGCGGGTGCAAGCGCCGACGAACAAGAAGCTGCGGTCGTGTTCCAAGTGTGGCGCACCCTCAGCCCCGGCGAATTCGCGCCGTCCCGCGCCATCTTCCACAGCACGCAGGCTGGTGCTGGCACGCCGGTACTCCCGATCTTCACGGGCGACCTGCAAGCAGCGGTAGACGCGTTCGATCAGCAGTACATCACGATGCCTGTCGAGAACTATCAGGGCTTCTATGATGCCCTCAACGCGGGCGAGATCGTCCTCGTGCCGGAACCCCCGTTCGCGCAAGATTTCTACGTGGCGATTGCCGAAGTCATGACCACCGTTCTGACGGACGAAAGCGCGGACGTGGCAGCCCTGATGGCGGCGAACGCGGAAGCCTTCCAGACCGGTATTCTCGACCCGGCGGCGAGCAGCTAAGCACGTTTCGAGCATCTACTCATGAACTTCATGTCAGGCGGTATCTCACGGGATACCGCCTGACGTATCCTATACGCCGGAATGCGAGTTACCTCAGGCGTTTGTACAGGGAGAACCCCAATGAATTTGCCTCTCAGCAAAACGCGCAGCGCTGCTGCGCAGACCGGTCGCCCCCTGCACCGAATCCGATGGCAAGAACAAATCGTCGCGTACTTGTTCCTGCTTCCCGCGCTGCTGGCATTTGCGGTGTTTGCGTGGTGGCCCATCCTCAACAGCGTGCTGATGAGCTTCCAACAAGTCGATCTCATGGATGCCTCGGCATCGACATGGGTCGGACTGCGCAATTTCGAGCGCATGTTTTCTGACCCGACATTCGTCGCCTCGTGGCGCAACAGCTTCGAATTTGCCGCGCTCAGCGTGGTGATCGGGTTTTTCGTCCCGGTGATCGTCGCGGTGCTGGTGAACGAAATGCGCGTGGCGAAAAGCTTCTTTCGTGTCGTGTACTTCCTGCCGAGCGTGATTCCGCCGCTGATCGGCATCCTCGTGTGGCAGTTGATCTACACGCCGCAGCCCGGCGGCTTGCTTAACCAACTGGTGATCGGCTTGGGCGGCGTGCGGCACGGTTGGCTGCAAGATGCCGCGCTCGTTAAGCCTTCCATCCTCGTGATCATGACGTGGGGCGGCTTTGGCGCGACCATGTTGATCTACCTCGCGGCGCTGCAAGACCTGCCGGTCGAGCTGTACGAGGCGGCGGAGATCGATGGCGCGCGTCCATGGGATCGCATCCGCTACATCACCATGCCGTACTTGCGCCCAACGATGCTGGTGCTGCTGATCGTTCAAGTGCTTGGCATTGTGCAAATCTTCATGGAACCGCTGGTGCTGACGGAAGGCGGTCCCGGTCAAGCGACGATGACCCCGGTCTTCACGCTGTATCGCAAAGGCTTCCTCAACGGCGATTATGGGCTTGCCGCCGCATGGAGCGTGCTGCTGATGATCGTGTTGGGTGGGCTGTCGATTGTCTACTTGCGCGCTACCCGCGCGCCACAGAATTAGGAGCGTGGCAGATGTTCACATCCGTACGCGCCGTCCTCTCCGATCTGGAAGTCCGCACGACACGCGGGCGCTTGATTTATGCCGCCATCACGGTGGTGCTGCTGCTGCTGGCGGTCGTCGTCGTGGTTCCCTTTCTGTATGCCTTCACCAGCGGCTTGAAAACCAGCCGCGAGGTCTTCAGCGCAACGTTTCAGCTTTTCCCCGCCGTTGCTCATTGGGAGAACTACGCTCAGGCGTGGGATTACTTCAACCTGCCGATTCTGTTCGGAAACACGCTGATTCTGGTGATCGGCGGGCTGCTCGTCCAGCTCACCGTTTCGATGCTTGCTGCCTACAGCCTATCCAAGCTGAAACCGATTGGCGGGCGCTTCATCCTGATGGGCTTTCTCATCACGCTGATGATCCCCGGCATTGCCTATATCATTCCGCTGTACGTCACGGCGGCGCGCTTGGGGCTGCTCGGCAGTTATTGGGGACTCTGGCTCTCCTATGGCGTCAACGCTTTCATGATCTTCATTCTGAAGAATTTCTTCGATGGGCTGCCCTCCGAAATCTTCGATGCGGCGCGGGTAGACGGCGCATCAGCCCAGCAGATTTTCTGGCACATCGTGATTCCGCTCAGCCGCCCGATTCTGATCGTGCTGTCCATCCTGACGTTCGTCAATTTATGGAAAGATTTCCTGTGGCCCTACCTCGTGCTGTTGGGTCGCCCCGATCTTCAGCCGATCAGCGTGGCGTTGTTTGTGGTGGAACAGCGCAGCGCGACGCCGCCGAATATCCAAATGGCGGGTTATTTCATGGCAATGCTCCCGCCGCTGATCATCGCCGTTGTTCTACAACGCTACATGCAGCGCGGATTATCACTGGGTGCAGTTAAAGGATAAAGCTCCTCCTATGGCACGTCGTCCGATTGTTCATCTGATTTGCACTGCCCATATCGACCCGGTCTGGATGTGGGGTTGGGAAGAAGGGCTGCGTGAAACTATCTCGACGTTTCGGACTGCGGTAACTCTGCTCGACGAGTTCCCGGAGTTCGTCTTCAATCACAATGAAAGCCTGTTGTACGAATGGGTAGAAGAATACGATCCGCCGCTCTTCGACCGGATCAAGGCATTGGTCAGCAGCGGTCGCTGGAATATCACGGGCGGATGGTATCTCCAACCTGACCTCAATCTCCCCGGCGGCGAAACGCTTGCCCGCGTGATTCTGGAAGGGCGGCGCTATTTCGCGGAGAAATTCGGCGTTCGTCCACCGGTCGCTTATAACTTCGACAGCTTCGGACATCCGAACAGCGTCCCCAAGCTGCTCAAGCAGAGCGGTTTTGCCATGTACATCCACTGCCGCCCGGTCGAAGCGCAGATGGCGCTGCCCGCGCCGTTCTATCGCTGGCGCAGCGCCGATGGGAGCGAAGTGCTGGTCGTGCGACCGGATACCGGTTGGTATGGCACGCCGCACCCCGGTCAGGCGCAGGAACAGGCGGAACGCGGCATCAAGATCGCGCGGGAAACCGGCAAGGATACGATTGTCACATGGGGACTCGGCGATCACGGCGGCGGCGCAACACGCGCCGATCTGCTGGCGTTCCGCGAAATGCTGCGGCAGTATGCAGACAGCGATGTTGAACTGCGTCACAGCACGCCGGAAGCATTTCTGGAACGGATTCAGCCTCATATCCCCGATTTGCCGGTGGTCGAAGGCGAATTGCAGCGCACGTTGTCCGGCACATATACCTCGGTCGGAACGATCAAGCGGCAGATGCGCGCGGTCGAGGCATTGTTAACTTCGGCGGAGCGGTCAGCGGCGATGGCATGGTGGCGCTTTGACCGTCCATACCCCGCCGATCACCTGCGCGAGGCGTGGAAACGATTAATGTTCAACACGTTCCACGACGTGCTGTGCGGTTCGCTGCGTGAGTCGGCGATCCCCGGCGTGATGGCGATGTTCGGCTACGCGGAAGATACTGCCCGCCGGATCATTACGAAGGCGCAGTCGGCGCTGCTGCCTCACGTCCCACCGCAGCCCGACACCATCCCGATCTACGTCTTCAACCCGCACGCGAC
>JACSRG010000688.1 GCA_014879865.1 Anaerolinea sp. | reverse complement strand
AAGTGAAGGCTGTCTTTTACTTTCGACTTTTAACTTTTTACTCTGCACAACCACTGAATTGGAGTAGAGTCCAGCTTATGCGTGTTTTGGTGACAGGGGCGGCAGGGCGCTTGGGTTCGCGCGTGGCGGACGTGCTGCGCGGGCAGGGACACGAGGCGATCACGGCGGACGTTCCCGAATTCGACATTGCGAACTTCCCGTCCACGCGCGCATGGATCACGGCGGCGCAGCCTGACTTCGTGATTCACCCGGCGGCATGGACGGACGTAGACGGCTGCGCCCGCGAACCGGACAAAGCGATCACGATCAACGGGTTGGGCGCGGGTAATGTCGCAGCGGTCGCGGCGGAACTCGGCGTGCCGATCCTCTACGTGAGCAGCAATGAGGTCTTCGACGGCACAGCGGCGCGCCCGTACCTCGAATATGATCGCACACAGCCGATCAACCCGTATGGCTACAGCAAATGGGTCGGCGAACAAGCGGTCATGGCGGCGAATCCACGCCATATGATCGCCCGCACGTCATGGTTGTTCGCGCATGGCGGCAAGAACTTCATCCAGTCGATTTTGAACGCGGTAGGGGCGGGCAAACCGCTGCGTGTGGTCGTCAACGAAATCGCCTGCCCGACTTACAACGACGATCTCGCCGCTGCGCTGGTCAAGCTGATGGAAAGCGGGCGTCCCGGTATCTACCACATGGTCAACGAGGGCTACTGCTCACGCTACGACTTCGCGCGTTACGTGCTGGATCGCACAGGGCACACGGAAACGCCCATCGAGCGGATCAGCACGCACGCATGGGCGCGCCCATCGACGCCGCCGGAGTTCTCGCCGCTGCAAAACTTGGCGGGCAAAATGATCGGCGTGGAACTGCGTTCGTGGCAGGGCGCGGTCGATGCGTTTCTAGAAAAAGAAGGACTGAGGACTGAGGACTGAGATGGAATCATCATTGCCTGACTCAGCCCTCAGTCCTCAACCCTCAATCCTGTTTTCCGTCGTCATCCCCAACTGGAATGGCTTGCGCTTTTTGCCGGTGTGCCTTGACGCACTGCGGCGGCAAACGCACCCCTCCCTCGAAGTGATCATCGTGGACAATGCATCTACGGATGGATCGCAAGACGTGATCAAGCGCGATTACGCATGGGTCAAACTGATCGAGTTCCCGGATAATCGCGGCTTTACCGGTGCATGCAACGCCGGGATGGGCGCGGCGCAGGGCGCGATTATCGCGCTGCTGAACAACGATACCGAAGTCGATCCGAACTGGGCGGCGGCGGTAGTCGATGTGTTCGCGCGTCACCCGGAAGTCGGGAGCGTCGCCAGCAAGATGCTGTTGTTCGACAAGCGCGACCACATACACACGACCGGCGATTACTTCACTATCGACGGTCGAGCGGGCAATCGCGGGGTGTGGCAGCAGGATGTCGGGCAGTACGACCGGGAAGAATACGTCTTCAGCGCGTGCGGGGGATCGTCAGCGTACCGCCGCGTTATGCTCGACCAGATCGGCTTGCTGGACGACGATTTCTTCTTCTCCGGCGAAGATGTAGACTTGGGCTGGCGCGTCAACCTCGCGGGCTGGCGCTGTCTTTACACACCCGCCGCAATCGTGTACCATCATCTGTCGGCGACCGGCGGCGGAGTAACCGCCAGTTTTTATGATGGGCGCAACCTGATCTTCATCCTCGTCAAAAACTTCCCGGCAGCGCTGTGGCGCAAGTACGGCGGGTTGATTTTGCGGGCACAGGGACGACAGGCGTGGGCGGCGATCCGCGCATGGCGGGGCAAAGCAGCGCGGGCGAAACTGCGCGGGATGCTCGCCGGGGTGGTGGGACTGCCGCGTATGCTGCGCAAGCGGCGTCAGGTGCAAGCGCTGTGCCGCGTTTCAATCGCCGACTTGGACGCGCTGCTGACACACGAGGTAAACTGAAATGCGCGCCGAACGCGCTTACGGAGAGCAAGTTTTGACCCCTGATTCGCGCCCCCTGCTGTCGATCATTATGCCCGCGCACAATGAAGAATTCCGCCTTCCGCCGAGTCTGGCGAAGATCGACGCGTTTCTCGCGCAGCAGTCATTTGAAGCCGAGGTGATCGTCGTCGAAAACGGCAGCCGGGATCGCACGGTCGAAGTCACCGAGGCATTCGCGGCGACGCATCCGTATGTCAAGCTGCTGGTTGTGCAGACGCGCGGCAAAGGCTTGGCGGTCAAAGCCGGGATGCTGGCAGCGCGCGGCGAATACCGCTTCATTTGCGATGTCGATCTGTCCATGCCGATAGAGGAAATCGTCAAGTTTTTGCCTCCGTACACCGACGGCGCGGACATCAGCATCGGCACACGCGAAGGCAAGGGCGCGCAGCGCATCAACGAGCCCGAATACCGTCACCTGATGGGGCGAATCAACAACTTGATCATCAAGCTGACGGCGGTGCGTGGCTTCGAGGACACACAGTGCGGCTTCAAGATGTTCAACCGCCGCTCCGCCGAAGACTTATTCAGCGTCCAGCAGATGAGCGGCATCGGCTTCGATATCGAATTACTGTTTGTCGCCAAACGGCGGCGTTACAACATCCGCGAAGTTCCGATCACATGGTACTTTGACAGCGACAGCCGGATGCGTTTGGTGCAGGATTCGCTCAAGCTGCTGCTCGAAATCTGGCAAATTCAGAAGAACGCACGCGGCGGCGTTTACGATCAACCACAGCCGCAGCCAAAATGAGCAAGACCGCCAGCCTCAGTTATGAACATGCGGGGCTTGCACAAGGTTACCGGGTGATCGCCGGGATCGACGAAGCCGGGCGCGGCGCGTGGGCGGGTCCCGTTGCAGCGGGGGCGGTGGTGCTGCCGCTCGACCGTCCAGATTTACCCCAACTCCTCGAAGGTGTCTACGACAGCAAGCAAATGACCGCGCGCGCACGACTGCGCATCGTCGATCAGATCAAGACGGTATCGCTGGCGTGGGGTGTCGGTCGGGCAGAAGCGGACGAGATCGACCGGATCGGGATTGTCGCGGCGACCTGCACGGCGATGGGGCGCGCGCTCGACGTAGTGATGCAAACGGTCACGCCCGATTATCTGCTGCTCGATTCGATCCGTTGGACAAGCCTCACACTGCCACATCTGGCACTGATCCGGGGCGACAGCCTTTCGCTGAGCATCGCCGCCGCCAGCATCCTCGCGAAGGTGACGCGGGATAGCTGGATGACCGAGTATGATCGACTGTACCCGACGTACGGTTTTGCCGCGAACAAGGGCTATGGCGTCGCCAAACACGCCGCTGCGCTGATCGAACACGGCACCTGCCCGATTCACCGCCTCAGCTTTTCCCCGATGGCAAATCCACGACTGCCTTTGCTGTGAACAAAGTTTACGAAATTTGTAATTAGCCTTCTTTTTCTTATAATCGACAAAATTGTAGATTGCCTCAAACTGGAACTGACACTGCAATGCAGATCGCTGTTGAAATGCCGCTGGTTGGCAGTCGATACCAACTGCTGCGCGCGCTTGGCACCGGAAGTATGGGCGCAGTTTACGCCGCTGCCGACCGCTTAACCGGGACGCAAGTCGCGCTCAAACGGGTGTATACGAACGAAGTCCTGCCGGTGAGCAGCTTTGAATCCCCGCCGAACACGGCGAGACTGGCAATCACGCAGGAATTTCGTACGCTGGCGACCCTCCGGCATCCGAACATCATCAGCGTGTTCGATTACGGTTTTGATGCAAGCCGCGATCCCTACTTCACGATGGAACTCCTCGAAGCACCCGTCAACGTGCTTGATCATGCATCGGCGCTTCCGCTCAAAGAAAAGGTCGGGGTGCTGATCGAACTGCTGCGCGGGCTGGCGTATCTGCACCGGCATGGCATTGTCCACCGTGACCTCAAACCGGACAACATCCTGATCAGCGGTGGACGCTTGAAGCTGATGGATTTCGGCTTGGCGTCAGAAGCCGACCTCGTCGAAGATTTTTCCGGCACGCTGGCATACATCGCGCCGGAAGTTTTTTCCGGCAAAGCCTTCAGCCGCCAGTCCGATCTCTACGCCTTCGGGATGATTGCCTACGAACTGCTGACAGGCGTATATCCCTTCGACACGCACAATATCGCCAAATTGATGCGAGATATTCAGTACACGCCGCCCGCGCTTGATCCGCTGGTGGCGGCGGCGAACCACGACCTCGCGCTGGTGATCCAGCGGCTTGTGTGGAAAACACCGGAAGATCGTTACCCCGACGCCGAAGCGGTGATTCAAGGACTGCAAGCGGCGGCGAATCTAGATCCACAGAGCGAAGACCCGCTGATCCGTGAGAGTTTTCTGCAAGCCGCACCGTTTATCGGGCGCAAAAATGAATTGAAAATCTTGGAACACGCCCGTGCTGAAGCGATGGCGGGCAGAGGTTCATTCTGGTTGATCGGGGGCGCGTCGGGGGTGGGCAAAACGCGTTTGATCGAGGAAGTCCGCATCCAAGCATTGGTGAAGGGTCTGCGTGTCGTCACCGCGCAGGCGCGCGAAAGTGACACCAGCGCGCTGCAAATGTGGCGCGAGCCGCTGCGCACGTTTGCGCTCTGGACATCGTTCAGTGACGGCGAACTGAGTCTGCTCAAGGACATCGCGCCGGATCTCGACGGGTTGTGCGGGCGGACAGTGCTCCCCGCCGACGCGCTGGACGGCGAGGTGCAGAAGCGCCGCTTGATGGGTCTGATCCTCGAGATCCTTCAGCGTTTGAACCAACCGCTCGTCCTGCTGCTGGAAGACCTGCATTGGTTGGGAGCAAGTGCCGTCCTGTTGGAACAGGTGTGCCGCCAACTGTCTGCACTGCCGATCCTGCTCATCGGAACCTACCGCACCGATGAAGAGTCCGTGCTCAGCGCCCTCGTGCCGAAAGCACGCAGCCTGATCCTCGAACCTTTCAGCGCGGCGGAGATTCATCAGCTCAGCCCGGCGATGCTCGGCGATAATGGTTATCTGCCGCACGTCTGGGAATTCTTGGAGCAGCACACCGAGGGGAATCCCTTTTTTCTGGTCGAAACGCTGCGGACACTGGCGCAAGAAATGGGCAGCCTCGACGACATTGGCACGCGGACGCTCCCGGCATCCGTCGTGTCACAGGGGATGCTCGACATCGCCGAGCGGCGCTTACGGCGCTTGCCGGAGGATGATCAGACCTTGATGATCGCCGCCGCGCTCTACGGGCGCGACATCGACCCGGCGTTTCTCCGTCAAATCGATCCCCGCATGGATTTCGAGATCTGGGCGCTGCGCGGTGTCAACAGCGCGCTGCTCGTGCCGGTAGAAGGCGGTTTCCGTTTCAGCCATGATCGCATCCGCGAGGGGATACTGCGCGTCAAGCACAGCGACCCGGACTTCTACCGTACGGCGGCACAAGCCCTAGAGCGCCTGTACCCGGAGAACAGCGACTACTTCGGGCGGCTGGCAGCGTGGTGGCGCGTGGCAGACGATAACGAACGTTCGGTAGAGTACACGCTCCGCGAGATTCATGATCTCAGGCGGCGTGGTGAAATGCGCACGACGAGCCGTCTGATTGAACAGGCGTTAGCCGAACTGCCCGTCGATGCCAAACCGTCTGTACGCTTGTCGCTCTTGCTGCACCTCGGCTCGGCGCTGGCGATCAGAGGGGATTTCCCCGCCGCAAAGCAGGCATTTGAGGATTCGATCCACGTGGCGAGCGAGTTGGAGGATACGAGCGCGCTGGCGGAAGCGTTGGTCGGATTGGGGCGAATCCGGCGAACCATAGGCGATCTGGCGGGTGCGGAAGCCGTGATCGACGAAGCCCTCAAGTTGCATGGTGATCGCGAGGACGAGAAGGTCGGGAGCGCGTGGTTGGCGCTCGTCGGCGTGTATTACGACCGCAGCGATTACGCTAACTGCCGTCGTGGCGGGGAACGCGCACTGGCGATTGCCCAAGCCATCAAGTCGGATTGGTTGGAAGAACGCGCACATCTTAGCCTGACGAGCTACGGTTATGAAAGCAAACAGTACGAGTTCGCGGAAAGGCACTTGCAGGCAGGAGTGGCGATTGCCGAGCGTCTGGGCGATCAACACGGCGTCATCCGATTCCTGAACATTAAAATCCTGCTGCGTACCGCCGGCAGGCAGTTTCAAGAAGCGCGCGCAACTGCCCAAGAATGCCTCAAGCTGATCGAAAGCTTCGGCGATACCCTGATGCTGGCGAATGCGACGGGGAATCTGGCATACAGCATGGCGCAGTCTGAGCAGTACGACATCAGCGAAACCTATTACTTGCGCGCGATTACCTTCGCCCGCCAGACGAACCAGATTTTCGTGATCCCCAATTTCCTCGGCGCGCTGGCACAGGTACAACTGCTGCTCGATAAAGTCGAGCCTGCTTTAGCCAGCACGCGCGAATGGCTTGAACTCGCGCTGGAACTTGATAACGTCATTCCGCTGCTGCACGGACTCTACGCGCTGGTCAATCTGGCGATCATCAAGCAGGAATACGATCTTGGCGGGCGGGCGTTCGGCGCGATCCTGCAACATGCAACCACGCAGCATCAAGACCCTGACGAACAGGCGAAACTTCGCGGTAAACTGGAAGCTGTGCTTCCGCCGGATAGAGTCGCGGAACTGATCGAACAGGGGAAAACGATGGATTTTGACGCGCTGATCGCAGAGGTGCGGGCGTTTCTGCACCGCCACACGGCACAGGAGTCGCCGTGAAGCTGGCGCTCGTGCATGATTGGCTGAATCAGCGCGGCGGGGCGGAAGATGTGCTCGAAACGCTGGTCGGCATGTACCCGGACAGCCCGATTTACACCAGTATCTACGCGCCCGACCTGATGCCGGAAGCCTACAAAACGTGGGATATTCGTTCGCTGTGGATGGACAAGCTCCCGGCGATCCATACGCATCATCAACCGTATTTGCCGCTTTACCCGGTGGCGTGGGGCGGACTTGATCTCTCCGGCTATGACGTGGTGTTGAGCAACAAAAGCGGCTTCTGTCATGGCTTTCAGCACGGCACAAAAACGACGCATGTTTGCTACTGCCTCGCGCCGACGCGCTACGTGTGGCAGCTCGACGCCTACATCGAGCGCGAGGGCTTCGGCGGATTGACGCAAGCCGCGCTGCGCCCGGTGATCGCCGCGTTACGGCGCTGGGATTATGACGCGGCGCAGCGAGTGAATCACTTCATCGCCATTTCGCGCGATATTCAGAACCGGATCAAGACGTTCTACGGACGCGAGTCGCAGATCATCTACCCTCCGGTCGAGACGGAACGCTTTCAGCCCTCCAGCCGCGTGGAAGATTACTACCTCGTCGTGTCGCGCTTGGTGCCGTACAAGCGGATCGATCTGGCAGTCGAGGCGGCGACGCGCTTAGGCGTGCCGCTCAAGATCGCCGGACGTGGGCGTGACATGGACGCGCTCAAGGCACGGGCGGGGTCGAATGTGGAATTTCTCGGTTACGTGCCGGACGCCGATCTGCCTGACCTCATCGCGCGCTGCAAGGCGCTGATCTTCCCCGGCTTCGAGGATTTCGGGATCGTCCCGGTGCAGGCGCAAGCCGCCGGACGCCCGGTGATCGCGTTTGGCGGCGGCGGCGCGCTCGACACGGTGATCCCCGGTAAGACGGGCGAATGGTTCTCCGAATTGACTCCCGAAAGCCTGATGGCGGTGCTGCGCGATTTTGATCCTTCGCGGTATGATACAGGGACGATCCGCGCGCACGCCGAACGCTTCGATGCGGCGGTCTTCCGGCGGGAGATCGAGGCTGCGCTGGCGGCAGCGGTCAAGCGCGCGGCGGACTGACCTTCGTTCGAGGAGAGTGTGATTGTGTCGAAAATGATTTGGCGGCTGCTGTGTCTGGTGATTTTACTCCTCCCGGTGCTCTCACTGCCGGTGGTGGCGCAAGACGAGTCGCCAACCGTGACGTTGATTCCGCAGACCGGGCTGACGTTTGGGCTGCGCTTGTCACCCGATGACCGCACCCTCGTGCGCTGGGAATCGAGCGCCGTCCTCGCCGATGATCCCGCGCCTGAATACCGCCTGATCCGCTTGATCGATGTGGAAACGGGCGATGTAATTGCACAGCTTGAGGGCGCATCCGATTACACCAACGATGTCGCCTTCACATCGGACGGCGCGATCATGGCGTCGATTCATCTCAACGGCGATGTCAACCTATGGGATGTCGCCGCTGGCAAACTGCTCAAGCGCATCGAACTGCTGACTCTGAATCTGGCACGGGCGCGCTTTCTCGCCGATGATCGCACCTTGATCGTCATGACGGGCGACGCACCGGCGTTGTTTCTGGTGCTTGATACCGAAACCGGGGCGGTGACACGCATTTTCGGACAGCATGTTGAACGGCGTGCCGAATTCTTGGCGACATTGGCTGACGATGTGTTTGGGCGGCTCGATTTTCTGTACACGGCGTTCGCCGTCAGCGGTGATGGACAGTTCGTCGCGGCGGCGACACCCAACGGCGATGTGCTCCTCTGGGATCAAGCGGAAGGGACACAGCCGATCACGCTCTACGACGCGCCGGACGAAGCGCGCGGGCGGTTTGAGATTCGCGCTCTGCAATTAACCGACGCAGGGCGCTCGCTCGTCTACCACGACGCGGGGCGCGAGGCATTCATCAAGGTTGATCTTGCGAGCCGGGAAGAAATCGGCATGATCCCCGGTGGAACGCTGGCATTTGCCGTAGCGCCGGACGGGGATCACATCGCGTGGCTTGACGGCGACAGGCATTCGGTCCTGCTGAGCGCGTTTTCGACGCCAGATTCCGTCGAGCAGTTGGTCGAGTACCCTGAAGGCTGGCGCGTTGGTTTCACCGGTTCACCGGTTTCCTTTAGTACGGATGGCTCGACGCTCATCGCGGGCGCTTTTGGCGCGGTTGACGGTGACAACGGCATTTATGTAATTGAGCTTAACGATTGGCGAACGGACGACTCGGCTTGGACTTCATGACCTTATGGGTAATCCTGCGCCGCTGGTGGTGGCTGATGCTCATCCCCATCGTGATCACGACGGCGCTGGTGCTGCCTGACCTGCTCAATCGGGGCGGGAGCAGCAGCTTTAGCACGATGATCAGCTACAGCGCGGCGCAGTCGATGGAAGCGATCCCGCGCACGGATGGCGATTATCAGGACATCTGGCGCGCGGCGGAATTGACCGTCGATGCGTTCACCGATTGGGTGCGCGGCAATGCCTTCGCCGGGGAAGTTGCGGATGAAGCCGCAGCGCGCGGCGTGAGGATTGATCCGCTGGCATTGGCGATCAGCGCGGATAACGAAGGCGCGGTCGGGCGTGTGTACCTGTCATGGGCGAACGGCGAAGAACTGGCGACCATCGCCGATGCGGTGATCCGTGTACTGGGAACGCGCAGTCAGTTGTACTTCGCGCAGTTGGGCGGCGAACCCGCTGCGGTGACGATTTTGCACCGCGCGCCGATCACGCCCGCGCCGCCGCCGCTGACGGATCGCTTTGGCGTGCTAATCCGCATTGGCATCGGCGTGATTGCCGGGATCGCGCTGGCGCTGCTGGCGTATGCGCTCGATCCGATCTTGCGCCGCCGTGATGAAGTTGAACGCCTCGGTTACAAAGTGATCGGCACTATTCCCAAGAGGTGATCCCGTGCTCGTCCGCCTTGCCGCCCTGTGTCTCTTCATCGCCTTCATTTTGCCCGCGCATGACGACTGGACGGCGGTGGTCTGGGCGGACACCGGACTGACGCTGACTGTCCCAATCGGCTGGCAGGTCAGCTACCCCGAAACCGGACTGCTCGTCCTCGAGGATGGCAGCGGTGCGACGATCCGAATGCGGGTCGCTGAAAACGGCGACCCGAGCGCGGTTCTGCAAGCCGAACTCGGCGTGCTCGATCTGCTGCATTATGGGTTTCAAGCGGCGACCTTGTACGCTCGTCCGGCATGGAGCGTGGACGCAGTCAGCCGGGATGGGCTGTACACGGGCATCGGCAAAGCGGGCTATCTGCCGGATGATCGCGTGATCGCAGCGGTCGGGCGCTGGCGGGGGACTTCAGTGGTCTTCGATGACCTGCTTGCCAGCCTCTCGACCGGCGACCCGATCCTGCCGAGCTTTCAACCCGTGTGGACGCTGACAGATCGCGCCTTCGAGCGCGTGATCGCGGGCGCAGATGGAACGATTTATGCTCTTATGCCGAACGCGGGCGGGATCAGCGCCATGAATGGAGCGACGGGCGCGGTGATCGCCGACTACGCGTTTGAACACCCCACGCAGCCCACCGATCTGGCAATCGACCGTGCGGGCGTAGTCTATGTGGCGGATGTCGTCTGCCGCTGCCTGCTGCGCTTGGCGAACGGTGTGTGGCTTGATCCGGTCGGGGCGTTCGCAGGCAATGCGCCGCTCGGTGCGGCGGTCGCGCCCGATGGCACGATCTATGCGATTGACCGGACGAAAGAGGGGAATTACGCGCTGCAAGTTGTCGGCGAGGACGAATTGATCCCGCTGAACTTCAACGCGGTCGCGCCGCCCGCCGTCACCGTGAGCGCCGACGGTCAACCGCTGCTGACCGAATGGCTGACCTCGCTCATGGACAGCGCGACCTATGCCTATATTTCGGTCGCCGGGGCGTCCTTCGGCAGTTGGCACGCGTTCCCGCCCGCCGACATCACCGACGACGGGCAGGGCGGCATGGTGTACGCGGGTAGTTCGGTCGCACACCGCCTCAGTCACGGTGAGTGGGAAGCGCTGCTCAGCGTGAGCGCGCTCAGCGCCGCGCTGGATGACGATGCGCTGTATGTCGTCACGGCGGACGGCGCGCTGACCGGCTACCGCCGCCAGTTCCCGACGACGCGCGGCGGACTACCGGAGCAGATCGTCAGTTCGGGCGCGGCATTCGGCGGGCTTTCCGAGAGCGCGCCGATTCAGACGTGGGCGTATGCCGGGACGACGGGCGAAACGATCACGATCAACGCCGTCGATCCGGCGCGGAGTGATCCGTATTCGGTCAGCTTGGACATGGCGCTGCGGGTGACTGCCCCCGATGGGCGCGAACTGGCGTACAACGACGATCAGCTAGGGTTGGACTTATACGGCGCGTATGACGCGCAGATCGCCGATCTCGTGCTGCCCGCCGACGGCGTGTACAGCATCGCGGTCGAGTGGGTGCAGGGGCAGGGCGCGTATTTGCTCGGCGTGCGCTCCGATCAATCGGCAAGTGCAGGGGACGACGGCGTGATCCGTATCACCGGGACGCTGATCGACGCCGCGCCGGTCGAACGGTGGGTGTTCGCCGCGACCGAAGGCGATGTGATCACGCTGACGATGATCGCGCAGTCCGGCGATCTCGATCCGGCGCTCGAACTGCTGCGCCCGGATGGGACGCGCCTCGCCTATAACGACGATACGACCGATGCCGAGCTCGGCGTCAACGCGCAGATTTACCGCGTTCGCGTGCCGGTCACAGGGAACTACGTCGTGGAAGCGTCACGCTTCGACGGTTCCGGTCACTACGAATTGGTGATCGTGCAAGTGGAGTAAAACGACAGGAAAGAAAAAGCGCAACGCAAAGACGCAAGGACGGTAAGGCGCAAAGAGAAATAGATCATAGTTTGTCTCCTTTGCGTTGAGTCTTTCCCTAAACTTTCTTCTTCTCGTTGCTCTGGAAGTACCACGCCAGCGCCAGCACGCCCGCGCTGAATAGTCCACCGACGAGCAGCCCGACGAAGATCGCCTGCACGATGTGGTTGCCCATCGACGATGACATAAGCGTGACGGCGACGACGCTCCCGAACACGCCGAGTGTGGCGCTCACCGAGGGGGGCAGCAGGCGGCGGCGAATCGCAATATACATGCCGAACAAGATCACGGCGAAGACCACAAACAAGACCAGCGCGAGTGGTGTCACGGCGTATCCTTTAGCTAGCAGAGTCGAGCGGGCGCAGGATCGCCCGGACAGGCGATGCGCAGGCAGCATCCAGCTTGAGCGGAAGCGCGATCAATTCGTAGTCGCCGTCCGGCACGCCGCGCAGCAGCAGATTTTCGAGGTTGACGATGCCGTGACGATAGAGTGCATGATGGCACGGGAGTGCTGTGCTGTCAACTGCATCGACCGACGGCGAGTCCAGCCCGATCAAGCGGATGCCCAACCCCACCAACCAGTCGATCAATTCGACACTAAGGTACGGAAATTCCGGCGCGAAGACCGAGTCGTCTAGGTCGCTGACGTGGCTGTGAATGAGCAGGCGTTCGGCTCCCGCAGGCGCTGCGGGTAGGTCATCCGGCAGCAGCGCACCGGATCGTTTGCTGACGGTCAGCACGCGCGCGCGCCCGATGTAGGCATCGAGCGGCATCGTCGCCGGGTGCGCGCCGTCCGGTTCGTAGTGAAAATAGGCATCGGCGTGCGTGCCGACATGCGGTGTGGTTGTGACCGTCATCAAGTTGACCGCCCAACCGTCTTCCAAGCGCAGCTTCGGCTCGACGTGGTAGGGTGCATCCCCCTGCCAGACTGCCGTGCTGGCGGAAACCGTGCGTGTGATGTCGTACAAATGGGGTGGCATATCCGCTAGATCCCGGTTAGGCGCAAATCTCCCAGCAGGGTATCGACTTCAAACTCGATGTGCGGGGAGTCGAGCCTATGATAACTTCCCGTCTCGTAAATTGTCGAATCTACCGGAAGAAAGTGATCGGCGGATGCCGTCGCCGTCCCGGTCACCGTGCGAAAGATGATGCGCGCGGGAATATGCTCCGGCAGTTTGATCAAAATGTCGCCGGTGCAGCTATGCAGATGGACGGTCATCGTGTGTTCGAGCGAGAGACCGTCAAAGGCGACGTGAATGCCACCCTTTTTTGTCTGCACCCTCAAGGTGTTAAACCGGCTGTTCAGCAGCCCGGTGGCATGAAAACTCCCGCTGCCCAAGCTGACCGTTGCGCTGCCGCCGTGTGCCGGATTCGGAGAAGCGAAGTGAACGGCGTAATCATTTTCGCCGGCGTCGATCCGCAGCCCCGCCAGCGGCAGCCCATGAAGATTTAGTGCCTCAAGTTCATATGCCTCGTTAATTATCACGGAATTTACCCTTACCTCAGCAGACGTGACGAGATGAGGTGATTACGTCAATGTGTGGCACTTATACTATATCCGCGACTGTGCTTTTCGAGTCTTAACGTGTTGGTAGGGCAAGATTTTGTCTGAAATCCATGAACAAATGTGAAAAAGGTATAATTTCTTTTGGAAGTCTGATTCCCTTGTTATATTCCTTACGTTTTCCTGTAGAATCAGGTCACATTTACGCGGGGAAAAAACTTCGGCGCACCTATTACAGACTTTGTAGCAGCTTGTTGATCTACATGGACTGGGTAGCAGCGCACCATGCAAGGAGAACTGCACTTCTATGACTATCAATCGATCTCTTTCTAGAAATCTCTCAATTGTGGCTGTTGGGGTGCTGCT